>JAAUUT010000224.1 GCA_012031035.1 Candidatus Altimarinota bacterium
ATTCCCCAAGAAAATCTCGTATGCAGACAAGGTTTTGGTTTTCTCACGTAGCATCTTCTGCACTCGATTTGGGACGATACAGTGTCGCCTGCGGTTGTGTTGGTATTGCCCAAGCTTGCTTAGAAGCCTGCATTGAATATACAAGCAAACGCAAGCAATTTGATGTTTATCTCAAAGAGCATCAACTAATTCGACAAATGATTACGGAGGCGATCGCAAATATCAAAGCCGCCCGATTACTGTGTTATCAAGCAGGTTATCTCAAAGATATTGGCGACCCCAACTCAATTATGGAAACCTCGATCGCTAAATATTTTGCTTCTATGATCGCAACCAAAGTAGCCAATGATGCCGTCCAAATTCACGGGGGAAATGGTTGCAGCAGCGAATACCCAGTTCAACGGTATTTACGGGATGCAAAAATCATGGAAATCATCGAAGGTAGTACCCAAATTCACGAGATTACCATCGCTGAATATGGTTATCAAGAATATATATTCTCACAAAATCGCAGGTCGATATCTCAAGAATTAGTAGCAAGGACGTGAAAAAATGATTAGTTTAAATTCTGCGCCAACAGGCAACAAACAAGAAAAAACACGCTCCATCAAATGTGTCGTTTGGGATTTGGATAATACCATCTGGAACGGCATATTGTTAGAAGGCGATCGAGTTTGCTTGCGACACGATATACTCGACATCATCAAAACTTTGGATAGTCGAGGCATCTTACAATCGATCGCTAGCAAGAATGAGTATAGTAGTGCGATCGAAAAACTTGAAGAACTAGGATTGCACGAGTATTTTATCTATCCTCAGATCCATTGGAATTCTAAGGTTTCTTCGATTAAAGAAATTGCTAAGTTAATTAATATCGGTACGGATACGATCGCTTTCGTTGACGACCAAATTTTTGAACTCGAAGAAGTAAGTTTTTCACTTCCTGAAGTTTTTTGTATTAATGTCGATCGGCTAGAATATCTACTAGAAATGCCAGAAATGAATCCTCGTTTTATCACAGAGGATTCCCAAAAAAGAAGGCAGATGTATATCAGCGATATCCAGCGAAATCAAGCTGAATCAGAATTCATCGGTTCGCAAGAAGAATTCTTAGCTACTCTAAATATGCACTTGACGATTTCTGCCGCTAAAGAAGAAGATTTACAGCGAGCCGAAGAACTAACAGTTCGCACCAATCAACTAAATACAACAGGTTACACCTATTCCTATGACGAGCTGAATATGTTTAGTCGATCGGAACACCATAAACTGCTCATAGCCAGTTTAAATGATAAGTATGGAAATTATGGAAAAATCGGCTTAGCTCTCCTCGAATACTCTGACAGCTTCTGGACTATAAAACTCTTTCTGATGTCCTGTCGCGTCATGTCTAGAGGTGTCGGCACAGTTATGCTAAATTATCTGCTCGAACTCGCTAAAGACAATAACGTTCGATTGCGTGCAGAATTCCTTTCAAACAATCGAAATCGGATGATGTACATCGCTTATAAATTTTCTGGATTCAAAGAAATCAAGAACAACGGCGATTTGGTAATTCTCGAAAACGATCTAAAAACAATTCAACCTTACCCCAAATATATGAATATTGAAATCATCAATTAGAAAAATTAACATTATTCATCTGCGGTCAAAAAAATATACCAGGAGATTATAAAAAAATGGACATAAACAAACAACAAATACTAGCAAGACGCGATCAACTTTCCCCCAGCAAACAAGCACTTCTCGCCAAACGCTTGCGGGGTGAAATTCAGTCTGATTCCCCCATAAACCTTATTCCCAGACGCGAAAGTACCGACTCTGCACCGCTATCTTTTCCTCAACAAAGACTGTGGTTGCTCCAACAAATCGATCGCACCAATCCTTCTTACAACGAACACGGAGCAATACAACTCAAAGGTTTGCTTAATGTACCAGCACTAGAGCGCAGCCTCAACGAGATCGTGCAACGCCACGAATCCCTGCGAACTACTTTCAAAATAATGGAAGGACAACCAGTCCAAATCATTTCCCCATCGCTAACTCTAAAGTTACCAACAGTCAATTTATCCGACGACTTGCCTTTATCAGAACAAAAAAATCAAATTCAACGAATTGCGATCGAACAAAGCCAATCCCTCTTTGACCTAGCTCAAGGGCCGTTATTGCGTTGGACGCTGTTACAAATCGGCCAACAAGATTACGTTCTGCTAGTTACCATGCACCACATTATTTGTGATGGCTGGTCTTATGGTGTAATGATGCGCGAATTGGCTGCACTTTACGAAGCATTTTCCAACAGCAAATCATCCCCTCTTAGCGAACTACCCATCCAGTATGCCGACTTTGCTTTATGGCAGCAACAGTCCCTAAAAGGAGAGGTGCTGGAAACGGTGCTGGAAAAACAGATTGCCTATTGGAAGCAGCAGTTAGGTAACGCTCCTCCCGTGCTACAATTACCCGCAGATTATCCTCGACCAGCCGTACAAACCTTCCGAGGTGCGAGGAAAACCTTCTCTCTGACGGCGGAATTAACTAAAGCACTCAAGGCGCTAAGTCAGAACGAAGATGCGACTTTTTTCATGACATTGTTAGCCGCTTTCAAAATCTTGCTGTATCGCTACACGGGAATTGAAGATGTCGCGATCGGTTCCCCCATTGCTAACCGCAACGTGAGCGAAATAGAACAATTAATTGGCTGTTTTGTCAATACTTTAGTGCTGCGAACTGACTTATCTGGCAATCCTACTTTTCGGGAGTTGTTAAGTCGAGTACGTCAAGTGTGCGTAGGAGCATACGCTCATTGCGATGTGCCATTTGAAAAGTTGGTAGAGACACTGCAACCGCAACGTTCTTTGAGTTACACCCCACTATTTCAGGTGATGTTCACACTTCTAAATACTCCGACATCAGTGTTAGAGCTATCGGGTTTGACAGTGAGCAGTCTGGAGAGCAACAACGGTACTGCAAAATTTGATTTGAGTTTGTATATCGAAGAAAGAGGAGAGGAATCGATCGGAACTATAGAATACAATACCGACATATTCGAGGCAGCTACGATCGCCAGAACGAGCGAGCATTTCCAGCAGTTACTCGCAGGAATTGTCGCCAATCCCGATCGGCGAGTGAATGAATTACCGCTACTAACATCATCTGAAAAACAGCAGTTGTTAGATTGGAATTGCACTCAAACAGATTACCCCAAAGATGCTTGTATTCACCAGCTATTTGAAGCGCAAGTTAAAAAAACGCCAGATGCTGTGGCGATCGTATTTGAAGATAGACAGCTAACGTATCAAGAATTAGATCGACAAGCCGATCGATTGGCGGATTATCTGAGAGAATTAGGAGTGCGATCGGAAGTTTTGGTAGGGATTTGTGTAGAGCGATCGATCGAATGGTAGTCGGACTTTTAGGCATTCTCAAGGCTGGTGGAGCTTACGTACCGTTAGATCCCGCCTATCCCCAAGAGCGTCTGGCTTTCATATTATCTGATGCTCGATTTTCAGTATTATTAACTCGGGAATCTTTAATTAAAAAACTACCCGCTTTGAGTGGAAACGTAACTCCAGTAGTTGTTTATTTCGATCGCGAATGGGACACGATCTCTAATCCAAAATCCAAAATCCAAAATCCAAAATCGTCCGATCGCCTCGCCTACGTCCTCTACACTTCAGGTTCTACCGGGACACCCAAAGGCGTACTCGGTCGCCATCGCAGCGCGGTCAATCGCTTGAATTGGAATCCTTATCCTTTTGAACAAGGAGAGATTTGCTGTCAGAAAACATCATTAAATTTTATAGATTCAGTTTGGGAAATCTTTGCCCCATTGCTGCACGGACTGCGAACTGTCATCATTTCCGATGAAATAGTAAAAGACCCTTATCGGTTGGTTCAAACTTTATCTCAGCAACAGGTTACGCGCCTTGTTTTAGTGCCATCATTGTTGCGCGTCTTATTAGAAACTTTTCCCGATTTACAAAGCCGACTTCCCAAACTCAAGTATTGGGTTAGCAGTGGAGAAACTTTATCCGTGGAACTATGTCAGCGCTTCCAAAAAAGGATGCCTCAAAGTGTTTTAATTAACCTTTATGGCTCTTCCGAAGTATCCGCAGATGTGACTTGGCATGACACGAGCAAAAACCAATCTCTTTCTTCAATTCCGATCGGTCGTCCCATTTCCAATATGCAAGTATACGTGCTGGACGCGCACCTGCAACCCGTTCCGATCGGCGTTCCGGGCGAACTGTGTATTGGCGGCGACGGTTTAGCGCGAGGCTATCTCAATCGCGCAGAACTAACAGCAGAAAAGTTTATTCCCAATCCGTTTAGCAGTGAAAATGGCGCTTATCTTTATCGAAGTGGCGACATCGGTTGTTATCGATTTAATGGGGAAATCGAGTATTTGGGACGTAGCGATCGCCAAATCAAACTTCGCGGTTTTCGCATTGAATTAGGGGAGGTTGAAAATGTACTTACCCAACATCCAGCAGTAAAACAAGCTGTGGTTCTTCTCAGAGAAGATGAAGTAGATAACAAGCGCTTAGTTGCTTATATTGTCTCAGATAATATAAGCCTAGAACTGCGGAGCTTTGTAGCAGAAAAGTTACCGGATTACATGGTGCCATCAGTTGTCGTACAGTTGGAGGCATTACCTTTAACACCTAACGGTAAAGTAGACTATCGCGCCCTACCAGTACCGGAAAATCGCCGGGATTTGAAACGGGATTACGCGATGCCTAAAACTGAAGCAGAGCGACTGATTGCTGAGGTTTGGCAAGAGATATTGCAATTGGAAAAAGTGGGGATTAATGATAACTTTTTTGAAATTTGGCGGGCATTCTTTACTTTTGGTCAAAGTTCAAGCAAAATTGCTTGAGGTGTTC
>JAAUUT010000225.1 GCA_012031035.1 Candidatus Altimarinota bacterium
TCCCCTTGAATAGGGGAGGTGCCGTAGGCGGTGGGGTAAATTCTATGCGTCTTCATCTTAAATTGGTATTAGTCCTACCAAATTAAGAGTAACTAATCCTGATGCAGTAATCTTGCGATCGCAAAGTCAGCAATGCTACATTCTCGCCTCAATCGGCTATAACTATTGTTGTTGTTACGAGAATTAATTACGGTTAAAGCTTACGCTGCGGCAGCAAGCACTAGTCCTGTCAACATTAAGATAAGACTGATAATTTTTAAAATATTGTGCAGGTACTTTTGTTCTTTGCTAATGAGATCTGAGAATGTCATAGCAATGTAACCACCTCCCCAAGTCATTACTGAAAGATATCCCCATCCTTGTTGTTCTTGAGTATGATTTGCCAGCAATAAACCCGATGATAAGATAACAAAAAAAAGTCCCGATAGAAGCTAGAAAATAACTAGTTTTTTTGTATTTTTTGCCAAATAAGTTGTAAACATTCAAAGCAATAATTAATGATAGTAAACCAGATGCTAGTAAGACAAAAGCGTAATAGCTTAATAAGGGAGATTCTGTAGAAAAAGGGCTAGATGCTAACAGGTGAAAAATGGGTTTTTGAGTAATGTAAGCAAATGCGATCGCTCCCAGACAAAACAACTCACCAATTATAGCTATCCCTAAGCCTATCGTCACTTCTAGTTGACTCTGATTTTTGAGTGACTGGTTATTTTGATAAGCCTCATGGGAATGCTTATGTTTGACAATCGAACTTATACTTTGTTTGAAATTAATGAATCTCGTTTTACTTTCTAACATAAAAAATATTTATTTATATCTAAAAGAAAAAAAGGAGGAAGAATAAATTAAACAACCTCCTTTATTTGAGTGATATTTTATTTGATTGAATAGGTTAAATTTAAGGAGTGTTTAACCTTGCTCATCTATAAATAACACTGTCTAATAATGACTGTCTAGATTGCTTATTGAAGTTCATAAAAACTTTAAAATAAAACCCAGCAAACTCGTTATAAATTTAAAGGAATTATGAACCTCTTCATCGGATAGGAAAGCCAGCTATAAAAGTTAGCAGTTAGACATAAATCTTTAAAGAAAACTTGACTGTCCTTCATAGGTATAATTAACATTGCTAGCATTCAGAAAATAAACTAACAAATAGTGGTAATCCGAGTTGGAAAAGAACAAATCGAGCAGATTCGCCTTCATGCAGAAAATACATATCCAGAAGAATGCTGCGGTTTGCTGCTTGGTGTAATAAACGACCGCGACAAACTACTAGTAGAAGTAAGACAGACAGAAAATAACTGGGAAGAAGAATTAACGGAATTGTGGTCAATAAAAACGGGAAATAAACGAAATCGTTTTAGTATTGCGCCAAACGTTTTATTGAAGGTTCAAAAAGAAGCACGCGATCGCAATTTATCGATAATTGGCATTTATCATTCCCATCCAGACCATCCAGCTATCCCTTCTGAGTTCGATCGCGCGATCGCGTGGCAGCAATACTCGTATATAATCGTCTCCGTACAACAAGGACGCACCCAAGATATACGCAGTTGGACGTTAGATGAAGCGCATCAATTCCAAAGCGAAGAAATTGTAACGTCCCGTTAACCCGTGCGATCGAAACGTTAAACTAAAGAATTACAATAGTCTTTCTGTGCCTTTCTAAAAAAATTGCTATATCCTATCGAGCAATTACTATGCTAAATCCCAATCTAGAAGAAATAGAACTTTCTAAAGAAGAATATCAAAGATATTCTCGACATATTATTTTGCCAGAAGTAGGGCTAGAAGGTCAAAAACGCCTCAAAGCTGCTAGCGTTCTTTGTATCGGAACGGGTGGACTCGGTTCTCCGTTACTGTTGTACTTAGCAGCGGCGGGAATCGGACGCATCGGAATTGTCGATTTTGATATTGTCGATAGTTCTAACTTGCAGCGTCAAGTCATTCACGGGACTTCTTGGGTTGGAAAACCGAAAATTCAATCGGCAAAAACGCGCATCCTCGAAATCAACCCTTACTGTCAAGTAGATCTATATGAAACCCGTCTTACATCCGAGAATGCCTTAGACATCCTCAAACCCTACGATGTTGTTATCGACGGGACGGATAACTTCCCGACTCGTTATCTCACTAACGATGCTTGCGTCCTGTTAGGGAAACCCAACGTCTACGGGTCTATTTTGCGTTTTGACGGACAAGCAACTGTATTTAACTACCAAGACGGGCCAAATTATCGCGACCTATTTGACGAACCGCCACCGCCAGGAGAAGTCCCATCTTGCGCAGAAGGTGGCGTTTTAGGCGTTCTGTGTGGGATTATCGGCACTATTCAAGCTACCGAAGCGATTAAAATTATAATGGGCGTACCCGTAGAAAATACCCTAAGCGGACGCTTATTGGTATACAACGCTATGTACATGACGTTTAGGGAATTAAAACTACGACCTAATCCCAAACGTGCCCCCATTGAAAAACTCATCGACTACGAACAATTCTGTGGCATCCCCCAAGCAAAAGCACAGGAGGCAAAACAGCAGATGGAAATGCAAGAAATGACAGTCCAAGAATTAAAAGCGCTTCTCGATAGCGATGCAGACGATTACGTCCTAATTGACGTTCGCAATCCCAACGAATATCAAATCGCTAAAATTCCAGGTGCGGTTTTAGTTCCCTTACCCGATATCGAAAATGGTTCGGGTGTCCAGAAAGTAAAAGAATTACTCAACGGTCATCGCTTAATCGCTCATTGTAAGATGGGAGGACGGTCTGCTAAGGCATTAGGCATCCTTAAAGAAGCAGGTATCGTGGGGACTAACGTTAAAGGTGGAATTACCGCTTGGAGTAAAGAAATCGATCCTAGCGTACCAGAATATTAAATTAACTCAAGCTGCTAGTAATTAGATATTTTCTGGATTGTTTTGTCGCCCATGGGCGACAATTGCCTAATTTTTTGTCAACCATGGTGGACATTTTACTGCTCCTTCACAACAATACACCCTTGCCTATCGTGTTAGGAAAACATTTCTTATAACTAGCAACTTGCGTTAAATTAGTAGGGGCAAACGGTCGTTCGCTCCTACAAGTTACTACAATTTTACCAACAGCCCTGGCGATTTTTGAATGGGTAAAACGTCAAGACTGTCAATAGCCGCACAGTATTTTAAATCTTCATCGCATTTAAGCCGTAATAAACGCTGACCGTGACTAGCTTGGTGGAATAATAGCAGAAGATTATCTTTCCATTGAGTATAAAGCGCGATCGCGGCGATAACCTCATCATTGCCAACCGTTATTGAATCTGCACTCTGGGATATGAGAGACTGCGCGATCGCACCCGCACAAACGGTATCTTCAAGCGAATAGCCTCCTTCCCATCCAGAACCGAGTATCCAGAGGGTTTCTGGTTGTTTTTCAAGCAAAAAGCGAACGACAGACTGACGATTGATAATAGAACCAGCTACGACCATTGAGGATTTTTCCACGCGCTGTAAGGCGCGGGTTCCATTGGTGGTACTAATAAACAATCGCTTTCCTCCAACAAACTCCGGCGTACAGTCAAGGGGAGAGTTACCCAAGTCGCAACCTTCTACCTTTGCACCGCCTCTTTCGCCAGCGCGAAGTCGTTTGTCTGGCGACCAAGCTTCGCTTTTTGCATTAACTGTTCGAGGTCGCTAAAAGCTTGAACAGCTTCGGCCCCAGCATTTAAAGCAGTGGCGATGGTGGTTGTTGCCCGCAAAACGTCAATAACAACGGCACAATCAGGTAAATCGTCTGCTGGAGTGAGTTCTGGAGTGTGATAGACAAAAAGCTTCACTCTAGTAATTTAGTTATAAAGATAAAGATGGATGTCGAGATTTTAACACGATTAAGAAAATCTTCATGTTTTTTGGAAAGTTTTGAGATATCGTAAACAAAAAACCTTTACTATCGTCTGCACTAAGGTAAAGTTTGAATTTAATTTTAGAGTCTATGAAAACTACAAAATTAACAGCGTTATTAGCACTCTTAACAATAAGTTCTAGCAGTATTGGAAGCGGCAAGACTTTAGCTGCGGCTACTTTTGACGAACAACAGATCGATCAAACTCAAATTATCGCGATCGCCCGACCTTATGGAAGAGGCAAATACGATCTCCTCGTTATCGAACAAGTTCCAGGAAAAAAGCAGTGTTGGAGCGAAAGTGGCTCTAATCCTACAATTATAGACCCATTATTGCTGAAATTTGACTTTACAGGTCATTGTAGTCGCAGTACCGATAGTAATGGTTATTCTATGCGTATCGAGGGTCGCGATTTAGGCTTAAACTATCTTCTCAGAGTTGTAGAAAGCAATGGAGAACTCTTGCTAGTCGGAACTTCTCGCACGAGTCCCAACCAGGCAGATATTGTGTTGGGCAGAACCTACGGGATGAAGCAAGGTTTTATGAAAATCCAACTCAATCCTGGGTGGAAATTTAGCAAGCGTTCCTATCAAGGGAAAATTCTCGGTCATGTCTATTTTAGTGGCGATCGCACTGCTTTAGATTCTGCTAATTCTCCTACGACTGTTGCTGCACTTCCTTCTAATCAAAATAGCGAAGCAGGGGTTTCAGATTCAACCCCTGCTGTTTCTAATCCTACAGAAAGTTCTAAAACCGATACGAGTTCAATTCCTGCCAACGTACAATCAACTAACTCAGCGCAACGAGAAATTACGTTTACCGCCCAAGATTCTACTAACACCCCATCTTCTCCATCTTCTTCTCGCCGTCTCCCTTCGGTTCTTTCTTCTCCAGCTTCATCACTACCGTCCTCGCCGCGTTCTTCTGTACCTCCGGCAAGTTCTCCCGCGTCTTCTCCATCTTCCCTCCTTCTTCTTCGTCCGTTCGTCCTTAGG
>JAAUUT010000226.1 GCA_012031035.1 Candidatus Altimarinota bacterium
TTTGTAGGCACGTTCAGTCATGCCTCACATTTTACCACACTTTTTGTAAACTTAGTTGGAGGCAGCGTTTCCTCTCACGGTAAGGCTTGCGCCTGTACCGTGAGTCTCCACGCTGAAATCAGATGATGACCAACGGCCCTGCGGCAAATATCGGCGAAATCATGGATATTCCTTTTCCTCGTCCGAGAGACAGAGATCGCATCATGGAAGATCCTCAGTACTACGATTTGCGTAACTACGCGCTAGACTTCCTCTACAATCGTTTCGCTCACGACGATGCGGCTTAAAAGTTCTGGCATTAAAAAACTGCATGGGAATCCCACCTCATCAATGAGGTGGGATATTTTATCTTCAAGTGAGCCAGAAGACTCGCGATTTATCGCGCAGATGAATGGCGGACTGACTTTACAAAATCTTTACACATATCGATTCAACAACCGTCTGGTCCACAGAAACTTCTCCCATACAGGACCTCTGCTTCACAGATATAGGCAATGCCCGCAAAATCGGTGAAAAACTTCATTGCGACCTTATCCGCAATATCCTCGGCCATCTCCCTATTTTCGGTAAGTATCTCGAACTTTACATTCGAATCGGTGTCGGCAGTGTTGGGTTTACCCGTAGAGCGCACGTTGCGACTGCCTTTACCGCCAGTATCCACCACCGTGTAACCAGTCGCCCCGGCTTCATCGATGATCTTGGCGACCTTTTTCAACAGAACCTTTTCCGTAACGATGACGAGCTTGTTGGCACGCTTGGCCATGTTGGTTAACTCCTTAAATATGTACATTAATCTACTTGGTCTGCCGAGCCAAGGGAGCGTTGACAGACCTCGACCCGTCTGGGTATTAGAGGCCGCCGAGCGCTTGGGCGAGACCGACGAAGAACGGGATACATAAGCCGATCGCAACTGGCGTACCGACGGCTGTGGACGCGCCGATATAGGCGGAGGGATTGGCCGACGGGATACCCGCTCGCAACGTGGGTGGGCCTGAGATGTCTGAACTGGAGGAGGCGATGACGGCTAGGATCACGACTCCGCCCATGCTGAATCCCATGGTTTTGTGGGCAATCATGCCGAGACCGAAGGCGATTAGCCCATGCAGAAACGGTGCCACCACACTATACACGACATACCATTGGGCCACTTTGCGCAGTTCGCCAACTCTCGACCAAGCCTCTATCCCCATGACCAGCATCAAGATCGAAAGCAAGCCGCGAAAGGCAGGATCGTAGAAGTTTTTATAGACACTTTCTGGCTGGGTGAACAGGCCAAGGGCGAGACCCAACAACATTGCCGATAAGGCTGGACCCCGGAGGCTTTCCTCGACGATCGGCCATATCTTGACTCGATTATCCGCAGGGTCCTCCTGCTGGCTGCGATACTCCTGTCGGGTGCTGGGATAATCCTGTTTATCGGGATAATCGCCTGCCGCAACGTACTCCTTGCTGAAAGACTCCTGCATTTTAGAGTCGGCTGCTTCACTATGCTTCTTCTTGTTGAGATAAATGTTGGCCACAACAATCGCAGTTACGAGCGCTGGGATATCCATGAAGGGATAGAGTGCGCCAGCCCATGCCTCGTATGGAATTTTTTGTTCTTCCAGGAGCGTCAGACCGGCAGCCATGGTAGAACCACTCACGGCTCCAAACAATCCCCCGGTCGCGATCGCATCCACGACTTTGACCTTCGGCAGCTTGGCCAATGTATAGCGCGCGATGAAGACAACAAGAATCCCTACTGCTACAGCAAAGATCATTGGTAACACCATATCCAGCAGGTTGGAATTGCGGATTGCAATTCCACCAGTCAGACCGATTTTGGTGAGCAGCATGAAGACGATGATCGTACAAATCGACTCTGGAATTACCAATTCGCTACCGAGAGCAGCAATTATCATACCACCAATCAAAAAGGCGAGTGTTGGGGACTGCAACTGAATAATGAAGTCCTTCACGAAAAGGGACAAGAAATCCACGAATACCTCCTTACGCCTCCTCTGACGAGGAGTATTACATATAAATGAACTAAATGAACTTTAATAGAGTTAAAGAGAGTATAAAGTAATACGCTTTATTTGTATTTGTTTAACTGTACGCTATTGTGGGTAGTCGTGTTTATTGAAGACTAAGAAAAAACAAAATGTCTGCATAGAAATTTCTCTATGGTTTTTAGATCGCTGGTGCCGCGAAGCCAGCGGTCGGGGTTTGCGATCGCCGTCAGCAGCCCAACAAATCGTTGCAGCGGCAGAATACAGATTATTGAGGGGATACACAAGGTTCTCTACCGCCGCTGAACTCAAACGTTACTCTGCTTGTTTTTAGATAAGTAGTCGGACAAAAGTCATCCTACTATATGAAGTTTTGTAAAAGAACGAGCGAGCGCCATCAAGCCTCTACTTAGAGTAAGCAAAATGTGAGAGAATTCGGGAAAGAATTTTGAGTCGGTAGAGAATGTCATCTCCTCCTTTAAGAGTATTTTTAACCATTACTCAGGAAAAAACTTTATTTGAATTAAGTAGAGCCGACCGAGTTCCACATTGGAAAGTTATTGATTGGCAAATGGCGATTGCATCTATCATAGTCTCTCAACATAAATGCGATCGCCGCTGACAATCGGTAAATCCTTTTTATAAACTTAAAATACAATCCTAACAATGCTAACGATCGACACCATACATTCAATATCTCCTCCAATTATTCCCTTACTGGCAACAGCAACCGAGTCAGAATATGCCCCCATCGTTCTAACTGGCGTACTGCTCACTTTAGTGGTGATTTATATTGCCAGCAAATTAGGAGGCGAACTATCACAAATCATGAACTTCCCTCCTGTGTTGGGAGAATTGATTGCTGGTGTAGTCATTGGGGCTTCTGCACTACATTTAGTCGTTTTCCCCGATAGTGGCGCTACAGCATCCGACTCAGTTATTGTCGGCATTCTCAAATTCATCGATAATCTCTCTCCCGACGCGATAATTTCCATCTTTCAAAGCCAAAGCGAGGTTATCTCCGTTTTAGCCGAACTCGGTGTTATCATCCTTCTGTTTGAAATCGGACTGGAATCTGAGATTCGAGAACTGCAAAAAGTTGGCTATCAAGCAACGATTGTTGCTTGTGTTGGCGTAGCAGTTCCTTTTGGCGCAGGAACTGTAGGGCTGATGTTACTTTTTCACGTTGCGGCTATCCCAGCAATTTTTGCAGGGGCGGCGTTGACAGCCACTAGTATTGGAATTACTTCCAAAGTGTTGTCAGAACTCGGACAACTCAAATCGAAAGAAGGTCAGATTATTGTTGGGGCTGCTGTTATTGACGATATCCTGGGCATCATCGTTTTGGCAGTAGTAGCGAGTCTTGCCAAAACTGGCGAGGTAGATGTTTTAAATGTTATCTATTTAATTCTCAGCGCTACGGTTTTTCTTGTCGGTGCGATTTTACTAGGCAAATTTTTTAATCAATCTTTCGTTGCGATCGCCAATCTCTTACAAACGAGAGGCAACCTAATCGTTCCAGCTTTTATCTTTGCCTTTTTCATGGCTTTTATTGGCAACGCCATTCATTTAGAAGCGATATTAGGGGCGTTTGCGGCAGGTTTAGTTTTAGACGAAACTGACAAGCGCAAAGAACTAGACGAGCAAGTCAAACCGATTGCCGATATCTTCGTGCCAATTTTCTTTGTTACTGTCGGCGCTAGAGTCGATCTGGGCGTTCTCAATCCCGTTGTTCCCGAAAATCGAGAAGGATTAATCATCGCTTCTTTTCTGATTGTGGTCGCAATTGTGGGCAAAATCGTGACGGGATGGGCAGTTTTCGGTCAACCTGGCATCAATCGCTTGGCAATTGGGATTGGGATGATTCCTCGCGGCGAAGTCGGGTTGGTATTTGCTGCGATTGGGACGGCGAGTGGCGTTCTTGACAAGCCATTGCAAGCTGCGATTATTATTATGGTGATTTTGACCACCTTCTTAGCACCGCCGTTTTTACGGCTAGTATTTGGATCGAGCAATTTAGAAAAATCGGCAGAGCCAGTCGAGCAAGCCGATCTAGCTAAGTAAACTAATATTGAAAGGGCAGAGAACCATAATTTTTAACAAAACTTTAGTTAAGAAATAAAAGATTGTTGGATAATTCAACTGTTTTTTTCTATGATTTTGTTAATCTCTCTGCCTTGCTCAAATTGGTGCGATCGCAAAAGTAAAATCATTAAGATCGTAATTAATTAAATTGATGATGAAACAATTAGCCAGATTAGTAAAAGGAGTTAGACAGCTATTTGGAGACGAAAGCTTTTTAGGAGGAATTCACAAAATTGAAAACCTAGTTTCTAAAATTTTATCTATTGCTTTAATCATTGTAATCTTAGTTTCTTTATACGATCTTGTTATTATTCTCTCGACCGACTTATTAAAAGAGCCTCTTGGTTTTTTTAATAAAACACTCATTGAAATTTTTGGATTATTTCTTAATATTTTGATTGCTCTAGAACTCTTAGAAAATATAACGGCTTATCTGAAAAAACATATCGTTCAAGTAGAATTAGTCGTCGTTACAGCCTTGATTGCCGTCGCCCGCAAAATTATTATTTTTGACCCAAAACAATATGACAAAATTGATTTAATCGCTTTAGCTGTTGCCAGTCTTGCATTGGCTGCTAGCTATTGGATGATTAGAAAAATGAATCAAAAATAAATAACGACCGAGGATTGGACAATAAGAAATCGGTCAATTGAACAAGGCTCTTAATCGAATGGCACTAAGAAAAGCGAAAAAGCTTGTGGTTTAAGCAGTTTGCCATTGATGAGCGGAATTCGTGCCGAGGTTTCGTCATTAAAGGATAAGCTTTCGGGCGACGTTTACGGACTCGTGCTTCA
>JAAUUT010000100.1 GCA_012031035.1 Candidatus Altimarinota bacterium
ACGTCGTTTATTGCTGGGATTTCATCAGCTTATTGAGAGCATGAATCAATTTCAACCCTTTTATTCTTCTGGGTAAACTAACTTATTTATTATGAATTGATTTCGGAGAGTGACAAAAGAGGGATAAGTATCATATCTTGCTGTAGCAAGAGTAGCTGTTGCCTCTTAATTCAAGTGTAAATTTAATATTGTCTAAAACTACCTATTCAGATTTTTCGGGAGTTCTAAGCTATTTTTTTCTGCTGGCTTGGCGAGAAAACCCAGACGCACTAAAAACCGTTCTTTAATTTGCAAAGCTTGAAACGCTTCTTCAACCGAAGAATTTTTGCGGCCAGTTACTTCTGCGATCGCATCTGTTGCTTTTTCTGATGAAGAAATGGATTGCGTGGGAAGCGATGGAAGCTGTAGTTTAATGGCTTCAGTCTCGCTACAGCGATTGAGTTGTGGCGGTAGAATACGACCGGAATCAGCTTGA
Organism: Candidatus Altimarinota bacterium; assembly: GCA_012031035.1. GTDB lineage: Bacteria > Cyanobacteriota > Cyanobacteriia > Cyanobacteriales > Microcystaceae > Hydrococcus. Next base: position 476 of record JAAUUT010000100.1, read on the forward strand.
GATTGCTGAAACTTCTTCGTCATTTTACTCGGTTGGGGCAAATCAAGATTTAGCGGTGTAGAGGAGGCTTCTTGAGCGAGAAGATAGTCAATCTTGCGAACGAGTTCTTCTTGTGCGTTAGGAAGGGCGATCGCGTAACTGGTTGAATGAGTGTCCTCTTCTAAAATTTTATTGAAATCGGTAGTGACAATGAATGGTTGACGAATTGCCACCAATCCAGTAGCAGTTTCTAAAATAATAGTCCCCAGTAAAAGAGAAATTTCCCACTCGCTCGGAATTTCTAAGTTAGCGCACAACTGATAAGGTAAGGTTGTTTCGGGCAACGATTGTAAGAAATTAATACAGACTTCTCCGGTTTGCGGGTTGCGCAGTTCGTACAGTAATTTGCCCAGCATAACTGACTTAGTATTTTCGCAGCGATCGCGCCGCTCAATTCGTCCAGAAATCGCGATCGCTTCTCCCCTTGCTCTTACAAAATTATCTCGATCGAGGACAATTAATAATTCTTGAGAAGCAAGCTTACTCATGTTGCGCAAATGGGAGTTAGAGATTGCGTTTTCATCTTGAGATGTTACAGATGATTGATGGGTATCCTTAACGAAGGATACTTCTTGTATCATCGGTTCGATGTCATGCTGCAACAATTGTTCTAATTGCTGTAGATAATGTTTTGCTTTGGAATTTGAGACAGTGGAAGCAACGCTTTCTGATTCCACAGGAGATAGAGGAACATAGGGAGACGCATTGAAACAAGGATAAATAGCTAAATTCTCAATTTTATTGGTTTCAATTGGCGACTTTATTTTGATTTGTATGCTTTCCTGCCAAAATTCCCCTACTAACTCCGATATGATATCGGCACAGCAACGGATCGTCCAAATTCCTGCTTTGAATTCTGTAAAAGGAAGAACCATCGCCAGTCCTTCTGCATTGGTACAACGACAATATTTTTGATAACTTCGCTGGGAACGCTCGCCTACTTCGGATTGATAGATGACGCGAATCTCGACATCAAGATTGACGAGATTTGAGTGAGCGACCATTCTATATTTACCTTCTTCGAGTTCCAAGTTAGGTTCTTGAAGAGATAGCCAAGCGCGATCGCCTTCTTTTTGTATGAGGAATTCCCAGCGTTTCATCGTTTATGCAGCGTCATTCGATCGTTATTTCTGACGCGCGATCGCTAGTTTTTGTGCCTTTTAATTTCTTGTCTTAAGTTTTCAATATTTCTAAATAACTCTGCTTGGGCGATCGCTTGTTGTTCTTGAGTTGCCATCCACTTCAATTGAACGGTGTTGTTGTCTGCTTCTGCCTCTCCCAACACCAAACACGCCGCCGCACCACTGCGGTCTGCCCTTTTAAACTGCTTGCCAAAAGCGCTGCCACTCAAGTCTAACTCAACCTTAAACCCCGCACCGCGTAACTTTTGCGCCAGGATTAACGCCTGAGATTCTGCCTTTTCTCCTCTCGAAACCATATAAAAATCGGGAGCAATAACCGGAGATTGCTGGAGTTGTTGCAGGAGAATGATTAAACGTTCCATACCAATTGCCCATCCCACCGCAGGCGTATCAGGACCGCCAAGTTCCCTAACCAAACCATCATAGCGACCGCCGCCGCAAACGGTTGCTTGCGCCCCCAAGTCATCGGAAATAATCTCAAAAGCGGTGTGAGTATAGTAATCCAAACCGCGAACCAAACGAGGATTAATTTGATAATCTATTGACAAATTCGTCAACAAATGCTGTACGCGATCGAAATGTTTGTGAGATTCATCGCCAAGATAATCGATGATTTTGGGTGCATTTTGAGCAATTTTCTGGGTTTTTTCGTCTTTACTATCTAGAATCCGCAAAGGATTGCGATTGAGGCGTTCTTGCGAGTCTTTATCTAACTCATCTTTGTAAGGCGTGAAATAGCTAACTAATGCTTCTCGATAGGCGGCGCGGTCTTCTCCGCGACCGACTGAGTTAATCGTAAGTTTGAGAGTTTTCAATCCTAACGTTTGTAATAAGTCAGTCGCGATCGCGATAACTTCAACATCTGCTCTAGGATCGGAACTACCAATAACCTCAACTCCAATCTGGTGAAATTGACGCTGACGACCCGCTTGAGGACGTTCGTAGCGAAACATCCCTCCTTTGTACCAAAGACGCTGTACGCCGCCGCTAGCGAAGAGATTGTGTTCGATAAAAGCGCGAACTACTCCCGCCGTTCCTTCGGGACGAAGCGTAATCGATCTCTCGCCGCGATCGCGAAACGTGTACATTTCTTTCCCAACAATATCAGTTGCCTCGCCAATTCCTCGCTCGAATAGTTCGGTAGGTTCAAAAATTGGCGTGCGAATTTCTTGATAAAGTGCTTGAGTAAGAATTTGTGTGGCGATTGTTTCTACTTGTTGCCAGTAAGCGACTTCTTCTGGCAGAATGTCTCGCGTTCCTCGTATTGCTTGAATTGCACCCATTGACCAAGTTGCTGTTCTTCTTACTATTGTCTCCCATCATACCGCTCAGACCTTACTTCCAGACTTTCTCTGCTAAGAAATAAGTAAATTCGCGATCGCATTGCGATCTAAACGACACAATCTAACCTCTTGTGAAATTTTAGCTCCCATTTTTTCATAGAAGTTGATGCCTCTTGAGTTATGAATAGCAACTGTCCAATCAATTCGACCGCATTTTTTTTCTTTGGCAATTTGACACAATCGTTTGAGGAAAGCTTTACCAATCCCAAAACCTCGATATTCAGCTTTAAGATAAAGATCGTCTAACCAAATACCCGATTGAGCGAGAAAAGTTGAATAGATATAATGATAGCTAGCAAATCCAACTATTTCGCCTTTGATTTGGGCAAAAAGAATAAATTGACTTGGATTACCGCAAAATAAAGTCTCTTCTAATTTTTGATGAGTTGCTTCAACCGATTCGGGACAACCATCAAATTGTGCTTTCAGATAAATCAATTCCAAAATTATAGAAAGATCTGCTTGGGTTGTTTCTCGAATCACTATTTCTTTATCATTCATTTTTATTGATGTAAAACTATCAAAATTTGTGATGGTATTTTCATGCAAATAAGGCTGGCGATCGCAATAGAAGAAGTTACCTAAAACCACTATACGCAAGACTTTAATAGATGTCGAATAGGTCTTTAGTAGCTACAAGGCTAACCGTACAAGAGAAGTTATGTCATAATCAAATCGATATTCGATTGTTGTATTTTCCTGTCGATACAAATAGTTAAAAGTAGTATTAAGATTAATCGAGATTGCCTTTGGTAGTAAACAAGAGCGCAATCGCGCAGTTACTCAAGTTAAAAATTGTAGAATTTAAACTTTTATGACTTTGCGTGCTTTTGTGACAGGAGGAACGGGATTTATTGGAGCTAATTTAGTGCGATCGCTTCTCTGGAAAGGATACTCCGTTAGAGCGCTCGTCCGTCCCGATAGTTGTTTAGATAATTTACATGGTTTAGAAGTAGAAATTGTTAAAGGCGATCTCAACGATCCAGACTTAGCTCGACAAATGCGAGGATGTCAGGTACTTTTTCATGTAGCCGCGCTTTATTCCCTTTGGCAAGCAGATCGAAAACGACTCTATCAAAACAACGTTCTAGGGACGCGCAATGTCTTAGCTGCCGCAAGAATTGCCAAACTCGAACGAACAGTTTATACGAGTTCCGTTGCTGCCATTGGGGTTGGAAAGACAGGAGAAACGGTTGATGAAACCCATCAAAGTCAAGTCGAACAATTAGTCGGTCATTACAAAAAATCTAAATATTTTGCCGAGCAAGAAGCCATCAAAGCTGCTCGAATGGGTCAAGATGTTATCGTTGTCAATCCTACTGCTCCTATCGGCGCTTGGGATGTTAAACCTACTCCCACAGGCGATATTATTCTGCGTTTTTGCAGGGGAAAATGCCAGCCTATGTAAACACGGGATTAAATTTTATCGATGTACGAGATGTCGCACTAGGACATCTGTTAGCCTTGGAGAAGGGGAAAACGGGCGATCGCTATATTCTGGGGCATCAAAATCTTACTCTCAAAGAGTTATTAGAGCAGTTAGCACTTATAACGGGTTTAAATATGCCTCAACGGATTCTTCCTTTTTGGTTGCCTTGGACGATTGCCTGGGTTGACGAACAAATCCTTGCACGTCTGGGAAAATCTCCTTCCATTCCCCTCGATGGCGTTCGTATGTCCAAACAGCCTATGTATTATAACCCTTCTAAAGCAGTTAGGGAGTTAGGTTTACCCCAATCTTCTCTCCAACGAGCGCTTAAAGAAGCCGTGATGTGGTTTTGTACTCATAAGCAAATTAATTGTTAAAGAGGAAATGTTTATGGATAAAGATACTAAATTTGCTTTGCTGGTGATTGGAGTACCCATTCTAGGACTCGTCTATTGTGCTTTTATGATTGGGTTTCTATTACTGGTTCCTTGGGGACAAAATCATCCAATTATAACTGCGGCTATTTTTGTTCTCACGCCATCTATAGTTTCCGGTTCTATTTGGCTGATTTCTTCTGCAAGAGCCAAAAATAAAGAAAAATTGGGATTATAAGTGACTGGTGACTTGGAAATCAAGACATTTACCGATCTCCAATCTCTAATCTAATAGGATTCAGTTAAAAAATAAGCCAGGAAATTAATTACAAGAGCAGTTATTGCGATTGCTATTAGCCTGAAAATCAATTTCCAGGCGAGTTACGTACTAATCACCAATCCCATTTACCGATAAGTTGAAGTTTGAATTTCTCTAATCCGAGATTCGGGACGGATGAATCGATCTAATTGCGATTCAAAAAATCTCCGATTCGCCATTAGATGTTTTGGATTGGGATCGTCTAATGGATATAACAAGGCAGTTCGCAATGCTTGAATAACTGCGGAAGTTACGTTATACATCGATCGCTGGAAAGTAATACCAATTTGAATGAGAATATCGTCTTCGCCTCGGCAATGTTTGGCGTAGTAATCTTGTAGATACTGAGGCAGGAAATGATACATATCATCCATCAATAGTGTCGGCGGAATTCCTGCGGTTCCGACGGGGAAGACATCGGCGTATAAAATGCCATAATGGAAGTCTTTTTGTAGGTCGGGAACTTGTTTTGCTTGTGCGTTATAAGATTTCGTCCCTCGGAAGGGAGAAGTCCGATAGAATACAGCTTCTACATAAGGTAGTGCTGCTTCGTACAACCAAGTAAATCCTTTGGATTTAGGGATAATTTCGTAGCATTCGCCATCGACGTAAACGTGATGGTAAATCGGACGACCCGCGATCGCAAATATTCCATTGACCAAGAAATTCATCGCATCGGGAACGCCTTTAAATCCGCCTTCGTCGTAGATATCGGACATCTCGAAGAATACGGGAGCCATAACTTCCCAAAATAAGCCTAAATTAGCGTAATAGGACATCATTCGGGTTTGTTCGAGGAACATATCGGGGAAGAGTTTATACAGCCCCAGCATAACGGGATTTTTCTTAAAATAAGCTTTGATAGCGCGATCGGCATTAGCTTTGTATTCGTCGCTATCGAGATACGCTTCAAACAATCCCCATCCCATATCGCGACCGTGCCAAAACATCGATCGCATACACTCTTCAGCAAATTCCATGTTAATGCGATCGTGCCAAAGATGGTGAGCTAGTCGAGACATTTTCTTGGTTTTCCCCTTCTCCATGAACTCTAACAGTTCGGGATGGGCAGTTGCTATGCCTCGCCAAATTCTTAAATCTGCATCGTCGCCTGCATAGTGGTTGTGCAAATCTAAATATTCTTGCGGTAAGAAGTATTTAAAAAAGGGAAGCGGGTCTAGAAATACTCGTTCGGCAATATAAAGTAGATCTCGCCAGTAAAAATCCATCGGGACGGCATACGCTTTATAAATCCCGATAATTTGCATCAAGTTTTCTGGCGTATCGGGTAGCATTGAACCGCCAGCTTCTAAACGATGAATGACCTCAGCAAATTCATGGGTTGAGGGCGGTAATTGAGTGGTTGGTTTACTCGGTGCTGTCACCATATATCTGTCCTTATGTTACGAATAATTTTTAATCTTTTTTGTCGCGTCCTTCCCAAGATGGCGGCTCTTCCGCAGATCGAATTTGAATTGAAGGTTTGAAGTCATGGCTGAGGTCGATCTCGTACAAAGATACTCAAACCATCCAAGATAATCGATTACTTATCAATTGATGGTTGGTGAGAACTAATAGCGACTTGCTGACTAATTGTAGGAAGATTTGCTACTATCGAACTCGTAGTCGGTTCTATCCAGCGTACTAACCAAGTAGGTTGAATGCCCAAAAACAAAATAATGACAGTTAAAACGATCGCAGGAATGGTTTCCGATCGCAACACTTTAGGATAATAAGCTTTAAAATTATCTAGCTTACCAAAGCAAGTGCGGTTGAGCAGAATGACGAAGTAAACGGCAGTTAAACCGGAAGCGATAATACAGATGAGGGTAGGAATGGGAAACGCCGAAAAACTACCTTGAAAAACGATAAATTCTGCTACAAAACCCACTAAACCCGGAATTCCCGCGCTAGCCATTCCGCCGAGGATGAGTAAAGCGCTAACCAGGGGCAACCCTCGGACGGGGTTCATTAAACCGTTGAGGACATCGATATCGCGAGTGCCGACTTTGCGTTCGATTACGCCGACCAAGTAGAAGAGTAGGGCTAAAATTAGACCGTGAGCGACCATTTGGGCGACAGCACCCAAAACGCTTAACTCGGTTCCCGCCGCCGCCGCTACTAGCATATAGCCCATGTGACCGATGGATGAGTAGGCGACCATGCGCTTGATATCTTTTTGCGAAATCGCGGCTAATGCTCCGTAGACTACACTAATCGTACCGATAACCGCTAATCCAGGAGCAACAATCGACCAGGTTTCGGGAAATAGCTGCAAACCATAGCGAATTAAACCATAAGTTCCTAGTTTTGCTAGGATTCCTCCTAATAGGATTGCAGTAGCTGGGGAGGCTTCTGTATAAGCATCTGGCAACCAAGTATGTAAGGGAACCAGAGGGATTTTGATGCCAAATCCAACTAAAAGTAAAGCCAGCAAAAACAGTTGCGTCTTGAAAGATAACTCAGTGGTTGATAGCGACTGGTAATCGAAATTAGGTGCTGTATTGCTTAAAAAACCTATTCCTAAAAAGGCAGCTAGAATTAATAATCCAGAAACGGCTGTATAGAGAAGGAATTTAATCGAAGCATAGCCTCGTTTTTCCCCTCCCCAAATCGCGATCGCCAGATAAAAAGGAATTAATTCTAGTTCGTAGAAAAGAATGAACAAAAGCAAATTCTGCGCCATCAATGCCCCAGCAATCCCCGCATTGATGAGAAGAATTAAAGAGTATTTGAGGCGAGGTCGTTCGGAGTTTTGGGCAGTTGCGTAAAGAGCAATGAGTGTTAAAAAACTATTTAAAACGAGTAAAGGTAACGATAGCCCATCGACTCCTAAACTATAGCTCAAGCCAATCGGTTCTGCCCAGGCAAAATACTCTTTAAACTGTATACCTGGGTTATTGAGGTTGAACTGAGATAGTAAAAAGATCGACCAAGCAAATGCCGAGATTGCAAACGCGATCGTTATCTGGCGCAATTTCGTCGTTTCTTGTTTTAGGGGGAAAAATCCGATGATTGCCGCCCCTAAAATAGGTATCCAAAGTAAAGCACTTAGCATGGGAATATTGTTTAGTTAGCGATCGGAAATTTGTTTTTTAATTATTAGTTGCCGATTTGTTGTAATTTCGACAACTAAATAATCGAGCAATTTTCAAGTCAAAAGCGTTACTTCTCCAGTACTTAAATCGTAATAAGCTCCAACAACTTTTAACTGACCTTTGTCAACTAAATCCCCAATAATTGCAGATTGATTGAGTTGTTCGACTTGATATTTAACATTGGCTTTAATTGCCAGTTCGAGTTTATTAGTTCCTGGTTCTCTTTGTGCCCGTTCTACTCCAACTTTAATATCGTCAATAATACTGGCAATTTGTCCGGGAAATCTACCGCCTTGAATGGTGGCTTGGACGGCCCCACAACGGGCATGACCGAGTACCATAATCAGTTTTGCTCCTAATATCATCGTGCCAAATTCAAGGCTGCCAATTTCTTCAGAAGAGGCAACATTTCCGGCAACGCGGCAGACAAATAAATCTCCTACTCCTTGATCGAAAACAATCTCGGATGGAACTCTAGAATCTGCACAGCCTAGAATAGCAGCATAAGGAGCTTGACTTTCTGCTACTTCTGTGAGACGCGCTAAATCTTGGTTGGGACGTTGATGTTTTTGTTCTACAAAACGTGCATTTCCCTCCATTAATTTTTGTAAAGCTACATCGGGAGTAACTTCCTTATTTTGAGCAACGATATTTTGAGCGACAACCGATTCTGGATGGTTTAAATTCGATCCTAAAACTGTTGCTGCCAATCCGGTTCCGAGAAAACCACCTCCATACTTAATTAAATGGCGACGAGATAGATTACCGAGTTTGTTATTTTCGTTCATTAACGCTTTTGATTTTCTAAAAGTTGGTAATCAGAATTATATGCTATTGAGTTAGCCACCAAAACTAAATCGATTTGGGAAAGAATTGGCCAACAAATTGCAATTCCCAGAAAAACAACTCCAAGAAAAATTGAGAGAAAGTAAAACTGAGTTTGACCGGAGACGTTATACTTCAAACTTTGTCCCCCGAAAATAGTAGCTAGTCCGACTAAATTAACAATTCCATCAACAATAAATCGATCTATCCAATAGACAATTTGTGAAACCAAGCCAACGACAAAAACAATCGTAATTTTATACAGTTGAGCGGTATAAAGATCGTAGGCAAAAAAGTCTTGAATAGCTTTAGGTTTGAATTGTACGGGTTTAGAAATGCGATCGCCCAGATAAATATAGGCTGCCATCGCACCGCCGATAATTGTCGAGATAACCAGGAAACTCGCAACTGTAAGATTCGGGTTACTTTGTAGAAGATTCCATTGTTTTAAAAGGATGGGAACGTGGAGAGCAAACCCCATGACAACGGTCATCGGCAGCATTAGCGGCCAAAAAGCCTCAAAAGAGCGCGTCGTTATTGGCTTAGGTTTGCCGCCAAAAATCAGACAAAATTCGCGTATCAGGCTAAAAGCAGTCAATCCGTTAACAACCAGCACAACGCCGACTAACCAAGGATAGTTATCCCAAAGATTATCTGCCATTTCGCTCAGGGGCCAAAAACTTCCCAAAGGCGGTAGGGCAACTAAAGAGGCAGCCCCAACGAGAAAGCAAATGCCTGTAATGGGACGACGCGACCAAACCCCGCCGTATTGCGTAACATCTTGGCTGATATTATTCCAAACGATATTGCCCGTACTCATCACTAACACGGACATGGCGATAGAGTAGGTAAATAATAGGGTTAATGCGGTTTGAGTTTGTCCGGTTCCTACGGCTATAAAAATTAAACCCATGTAGGCGCTGACAGAATAAGATAAGCAACGCTTGATATCGATTTGGGCGATCGCGATCGCAGAGGCACCAACTGCTGTCACCGCGCCAATCCAAAGCGTGGCATTAATTGCCATTGGAGATAAAGCCAAGACGGGTTCTAGCTTAATTAGAACCCACGCTCCCGTTGCAACAACTACGGTATTGCGCAAAATTGAGGCAGGCATAGGGCCTTCCATCGCTTCATCCAACCACAGGTGTAGGGGAAATTGAGCGCATTTAGCCAAGGGGCCGGCCAGCAGTGCCAAACACAATAAATTTGCCGTTGTCGGACTAATGGTTGCCGTTTTTGCCCAGACGGCTAACTCGGTAAAATTCCAAGTCCCCGCGATCGGCATTAAAGCTACTACGCCCATTAATAAGATTAAGTCACCGACGCGCTTGGTTAAAAAGGCATCCCTCGCGCCTGTTACTACGAGGGATTGGTTGAACCACAATCCAATCAGCAAGTAAGTTCCCAGCGTCAAAATTTCTAAGACTACATAGCTGAAGAATAGAGAATTACATAATGCTAGGGCACACATACCCCCTTCAAACAGGGCAAGTAAAGAGTAAAAACGCGCCCAACCCCAATCCATCTCCATATATCCGATCGCAAAGATCTGGGCGGCAAAATTTAACCCTGTAATCAACAGCAGCGCCCCAACCGTGACAGAAGTGACTTCAATATCGAAAGAAATGTTTAAATTTACGACATGAAGCCAATTAAAGGATAAATATTGAGGAGGGCGATTCCAAACTGCCGGAAGTGCCAGCAAGCTATGAACGAATGACATTAATGTCATGACGGCGTTAATATATCCGGCGGGTCTTGGTCCGGTTTGGCGGATGATACCGGGCGACCAAGGTAAGGCAAAAAGTGCCCCTATTAAAGCGTATAAGGGTACTAGCCAGATACTCTGCCCGAACGACTCAAACATATCGTTACCTCAGAATTAGCAGATGAAAAATGGCGATCGGCAACCAATACGCATAACGCGATCGGTAGCTGATAACTGATGTGAATCTATGGAAGCGATAAATTGCTTCTATAACGAATAACTGTATCAGACTGTGGCAAACAGTTTGAGAGATGGAATTTGTATTTTTTGACTTTCGAGCATTAAATAATCTAAAAAAGTCTGAGCGATGACAGATAATTGCTTCCCTGCTGGGTAGGCTGCATACCATCTACATCTGATGGGAAAATGTTGTACGTCTAAGATCGTTAAGTCGCTGTTAGGCCCTTCTCCAATTAACGTGTGTTGGGAAAGCACAGAAATGCCTAACCCTCCTGCGATCGCGTGTTTGATTGCTTCATTGCTCCCCAGTTCTAACCTAACTTTGACTAAAACTTTATGCTTGGCAAATAGTTGCTGAACGGCTTGTCGCGTTCCAGAACCCGTTTCTCGCATGATAAAAGGTTCGTCATTAAGACGATGGATGGGAATATTCCTCTCCATTGCCAAAGGATGATTTTGCGGGGCGACTACAGCTAAATGATTATCCATAAAAGACTGGGTAGATAACTCCATGTCTTCTGGTGGGTGACTTAATATATATAAATCGTCTTCGTTGTCCATCATGCGCTTTTGAATCTGCTGATGATTGGTCACGTTGAGAGCAATCTCAATTCCTGGATACTGCTGACAAAAAGACCCCAAAATACGAGGAATGAAATATTTTGCAGTTGTGATTACCGCTAGGTGTAATCTTCCCTGTTTCGTTCCTTTTAAGTCGGCAACCTTCATCTCAAAATTGTCCAGTCGCTCAAAAATATCTTGACAAGTTACCATTAACTCTTTCCCAGCTTCGGTTAGATAAAGGCGCTTGCCAATTTGCTCGAACAACGGTAGTCCAACCGCCCTAGTCAACTGTTTGATTTGACTGGAAACAGTGGGTTGAGTTATGAATAATTCTTCGGCTGCGCGGGTGAAACTTCCATGACGAGCAGTCGCTTCAAAAACCACTAACTGATGTAGGGTTGCTTGTATCAATGTAACGTCTCCCGTAAATGAAGTTATATTTTGACTTCATTAAGTAAATGTCTCTGAGGTCAGCGTTATCTATCTTTGGAGGATTTTAACGCTCTTTTTAATCATAGATTTAAATCAATCATTTTTCAACTACGATTTAATTATTTCTATGATAAATCTTCTAAATCACTACTATCAGCGATAATTGGTCACTGGTGAGCCAGCGCGCAGAAAGGCGGTTAGGAGCGAGGAGCGACTGGCGTTGGGCGTTCGCCGGAGGCGTTCTCGTAAGAGTAGCCCTTCTCGTTGGCGTAGCCTGCCGTCAGGCATAGAGTACCCAAAGGGTCACTAGTCGCTAGTTGCTGAAAAGGATATTCCTCTTTACTCGCTCGTTGAAATCATACGTTACTCTGGAATTAGACTGCTCATTGTTGTAGAACTTGAGAACGAATAAGAGAAATTGTTGTGTTCAAAGCGAAAGATATCCTACAACAAAATTATCAACTTCAAGAACAATTAGGGCGTACTGCTGTCGGACATCAAACTTGGCTGGCAATAGATTTGAAATCTAACGAACAAGTCATTCTCAAGTTACTAGCATTTAGTCCACAGATGCAGTGGGAAGAATTAAAACTTTTTGAGCGGGAAGCACAAGTCTTAGAATCGCTCAATCATCCTAGAATTCCTCGTTATCGCGATTATTTCGATCTCGATAAAAATCTAGGTGGTGGCGTACCTTGGTTCGCTCTAGTACAGGATTATATTCCTGGTTCTTCCGTACAAGAATTACTGGAGAAAGGAAAACGATTCACGGAAAAAGAAGTGCGTTTTATTGCCAAAGAAATTTTAGAAATTTTAATTTATTTGCACCAACTTAATCCCCCAGTTTTACATCGAGATATCAAACCAAGTAATTTAATTTTAGGAGAAGACGATCGCATTTATTTAGTCGATTTTGGTGCGGTACAAGCCCAAGCAGCAGTCACGGGAGTTACTTTTACTATTGTAGGAACGAGCGGTTATGCGCCTCTCGAACAGTTCTGGGGACGTGCGGTTCCTGCATCGGATTTGTATGCGTTGGGCGCAACTTTAATTCATCTACTAACGGGGATTGCACCAGCCGATTTACCACAAAAAGATTATCGAATACATTTTTCTGATAAGGTTAGCATCAAAGCAGATTTATTGAATTGGATCGAAAAAAATTACTGATATAGCAGTAGAAAAGCGGTTCAGTAATGCTCAAGAAGCTTTAGAAACTCTAAACTCTCGAAAAATTCAACAAGTATTAGCTCTTCAAAAAACTGGGTTTAGAAAAATTGTTCAACCCGCAGGAACCCTCATTAAACTAAATAAATCTAATGAAAAACTAGAAATTTTTATTCCAGCCGGAGGATCGGGAAGATTTGGAGAGTTTTTAAGTAATATCGGCTGTTTTGGCAGTATTATTTTAACGGGATTGACTTCAGCATTTATTATTACTTTTTTAACTTCTTTGCTCAATAAGTCATTTTGGGCACTCGTAACCCTATCTCCTTTTTTATTGTTTTTTATCGCTCTTTTTGTGATGCCATTTTTACTTTGGTTTTTGGAAGAAACTCATCTTTCTATAGATCTCAAAGAGTTTAGTATGGTACGAAAAGCTTTTAAAAACAGTTTTGGATATGTGAATTGTAAAAATTCTGATATTTATGGCATTTTTGTAGATAACAAAGGTGGTAATTATCGAGTTAGTATCCGTTCGGTTACTGGCGTGTACTTTCTGGGAGGTACTTTGAACGAACACGAAAGTGCATGGTTGGCACAAGAAATTCGAGAATGGCTTAATTTGAGATAATAGGGAATATAGGGATAGGGGGAGTAGGAATGTAGGGAAGTAGAGGAGAGAGGAAAACAAAAGAAACAAGGAATAATATTGATTACCTAATTCTACTGACTGATAACTGATAACTGTAAATAGCGATCGCATTTAAATCAAATCGCAATTCGCGAAATTCGATACAGTAGTAAGAATGCTCGAAATTTGGTGGGGAGACATGGACGATATTCCAGAAGCGTTGCGAGACAGTCCAAAAATTCAACAATCGTCGCGACAACTGCCGATATTTATTATTGGTAGTGTGTTGGGGTTAGGACTGCTGTTACTTATCGCCGTTGTTTTGTTATCTCGCGCTACTCCTAACAAACAGAAAAATGCTCCTGTTACTGCGACTCCTACGCCTACAGTCGAACCAACGCCTACGCCGACAACTAAAGCAATCGAGAACGTTTTAGGTCATTTACCCTATCAAGAAGCCCCAGAATCGGAATTAAAACCGATAACGCCTGACGGTCGAATTAGGATGAGACAAGCGGCAGCAGAAGAATTTTTACAAATGCAAGCGTCAGCAAGAGTAGAGGGAATTATTTTAACGCCTATTTCTGGATTTCGTACAGTTAAAGAGCAAAATGGCTTATTTTTTGAGATAAAACAACAGCGAAATCAAGAAGCAAGAAAACGCGCAGAAGTGAGTGCGCCTCCAGGTTATAGCGAACATCATACAGGTTATGCGGTTGATATAGGAGACGGGCGATCGCCTGGGACGAATTTAAGTGTTAGCTTTGAGAAGACAGCAGCTTTTCAATGGCTACAAAACAACGCCAATCGCTACAGTTTTGAATTGTCTTTTCCTGTCAATAATCCGCAAGGGGTAAGTTACGAACCTTGGCACTGGCGATATATGGGCGATCGCGATAGCTTGGAAACTTTTTATAAAGCTAGAGAACTCAAATCCAAATGATACAGAATCCAGAAATCGCAACTCAAAATTCTCCTTGGTGGGTGCAGCGTTGGTTAGAACTCCTCGATTCCTATCGCTTCAAAAAACGCTTGGAAAGGGCGAGAATTTACGCTAGAGAAGGCAACGTTCTTAGTATTGAGTTTGAAGGGTCAAAAGTTCTGGCAAAGGTGCAGGGAAGCGAAGCAGAACCCTATCAAGTTTCGCTGTTCCTCAATCCTTTTACCGAGGAAGACTGGAATTACATTGTAGAAACGATGTCTCAAAAAGCGATTTTCTCGGCGCAACTGCTAGCAGGAGAAATGCCAGCTAAGATCGAAGAGGTATTTACTGCCAATGGATTGAGTCTGTTTCCTTTTACCCTTGGCGATATTCGTTCCCGTTGTAGCTGTCCCGATAAGGCAAATCCCTGCAAGCATATTGGTGCAGTTTATTATCAACTTGGCGATCGCTTTAGCGAAGATCCTTTTGTTTTGTTTCAGTTGCGAGGACGCACCAAAGAACAAATTCTTGAATCGCTTCGCCAGTTAAGGTGTAAGAAATCGGGAGTCAATCTCTCTCAAACCGTTGTTAGCGAACCAGCAGAACAAAAAGAACAGACAAAAAAGAAACGAAAAAAAATATCCGATCAAGAATCCAAAGATTTGACACGGTTTTGGCAGTATGAAGAACCGCTCGATTCTTCGCTAGTCGCGATCGCGCCTCCGGTTGACGGGAAAACGGTTTTAAACTTATTAGGAAGAATTCCCCTAGCTTATGCTGACGCTCAAGCAGTCGAGCAATATCTTGAACAAGTTTATCGCACGGTAAGCCAGCAGGCGATCGCGTCGGCTTTAAATCGGGAGTAAAGTAAAAGGGATTGGGGATGGCGATCGCCATTACTTCCCGCTTACTCCTCTGCCTGACATTGTTGGAGCGTTTTCATTACTCTTCGATTGTTGGTCAAATCTCCCTGTTGACCGAACTCATTGACTATCAGATCGAGCTTGAAGCCAAAAAACAATCAAATGTTAAGACCCAGATTCCAAGCGTCGCCGCCATTCTTCATCAATCTTATCCGATCGCTCGATTTCTTGTTCTAATAAATCCTTATCCGTTGAATAAGTAATATCAGCATCGGTAATTACTTTTTGAGCGGCAAATTGACGAGCATAAGACATTTTCTGGCGTAACTCTGCATCGGCATTGTTAACTAATTCGGCGCGAGATGAACGTTTTTGATTGCGTTCGTTAATTCGACTGTTACGGAACTGAATCCAGAAATAACGAATAGTAGGAATCGCTAAAAATCCAATCGCATAACCTAGTAACAAACCATAAATAGCATTAACAAATCCAATCAAGCCGCTTGAAATACCATATCCGCGCAGAAGACTTCCCAGAACGATCGCAAGAACGAATTGAACAATTCCTAATACGAGCGCCGTTAAAACTTGTCCGCTTTCTGCTTCGCTAAAACGCCATATTTTTTCTTTTAAATAAGCAGCGACGGGATAGATTTCTTGTTGTCTTGCTGTGACTTGTAACTCAGGGAAGTAATAAATAATATCTCCTTGAGGCGAGACTTGAGGATAGCCATTAAAACGAGCGAGAACGGGTAAAATATAATCTTCATTTTCGCGGTTATAAAGATCGACATTATCTAAATAAGGCGCGATTTGTTGAGCGGCTACCGCACCGCCATTATTGCGAATTACCGTGCCAATTTCTTGCCAGCGACGCGCTTCTAAGTCAAAATTGGGGTTGCCATCGCCAAATAGAAAAGAGTAAATAGCTTCGAGGAAGTTCATCTGTTTTTGCGCTTCAGAAGCACCAGCAGCACGCTGTCGGCGTTCGTAGCGATGGCGATCGTAACCGGGATCGAACAACCAAAAAAGATCCCAAGTTGATGGGAGAAAAACAATTCCGCCACCTCGACTGCCACCAGAATCGCTATCGCTATCTCGACTAGAAAGGATAATTGCGATCGCAACGACCATCAGCACAATAGCAGCAATCAGAACAATTCCAAAAGAAATGCGAATTATATAAAATAAAACCTTCCAAACCTTTTCCCACCACTCTTTTAGCTGTAGCTGCCAATACTTATTGCGCAGAATCGAACGAAAATCTTTGGGAAACAGATATACGATCTCCCCTACGTCGGAGACTTGCATATGTCCGCCAGCATCCGATGCTAGTGCGAGCAACCCTTGCTGCGCTAGATTCACTTCTAAACCAGCTTTTGCAGCTACATCGCCAACGGTGACGCGATAACCCAATTGTTCGACGCTTGTCATGATGGCGGGATTGAGTGCCATTGTTTTTGCCTCTCTAAAAATTCCCTCTTTCTTTCTAGTATAAAATTCTGCCAAAAGTTTAATTTTAACGATGGTTTTAATCTTCGCGATTCCTAGCAATTTCTCAGTTGAGTAGACTATGAATTATCCTCCCTACTGCTAGATCGATAAAAAACCCCCCAACTCTTGGAGTCGAGGGAGGCAGGGTTGGCTTTTATAAACCTGAAAATTTTATTTTTTATCTGCGATTATGAAAACCACTCTAATACAGCTTCTTCTTTTGTATTAGTATGGCGAGAAGGAGTTTCGCGCTCGAAGTTCATATGAATCGATCGCGTTTGCTCTCCATCTGCGGCAACTGCCACAATCGGATAATCGATTAATCCATCCTGGAAGGACATTTGGAAGCGGAATGTACCGTCAGGATTGAGCTCGATCGGACGACCGCCAATCGTTACCGTCGCGTCTGGTTCGGTCGCGCCGTAGACGATTAACTCAGCATCGGCGACTAACCAAAATTTACGCGGACGAACGGGGGCTTCCGATGACGAGAAGACGTAACTCGACATTCCAATGCCGGACATATTTAGACCCGACACGGTTGGGACTGCCCACATCCCCATACCAGAGGGGAAGACGTAGGAACTGAGCGTCTCCTGGGGCGGGATTGAAGCAGCAACGTGCGAACCAGGTACGTGGGGCATCGAACCAAACATAGAGCCTGCAAGTCGCATAGCTTCTGTATCGTGTACCATTCCATACATTTGCTGGTGGATGCCGCCGCCCGCAGCAGTAGCATAAGTCTTTTTGCTGGGGGGAACTAATTCATACACCATCTTGCCTTTGAGATCTTCTTCCCAATTAACCGTGAGGAAGATGTCTTCAATCCAGTCAGATGGATAAACAGGAGGAATGCGGACGGGTGCAGAACGTGCTAGCGTTAACCAGCGACCGTCAGCACAGCGGTAGCCAATTTCAAGCACATAATCGCGATCGCTCACGGGAATGGGTAAATACCATTCTCTCGCCATTTCGTCGCACATATATTCTTGAACGCTATGGGGACTTTGATTGTTGATATCGATGTCCGTTACGTCGTATAGACGCAGTGCTAGCTGTTGCCCTCCCATGCGACGCATAACTTCTTTATGCTCGTTAGGAATATCCCAATAGGCGTAAGACCATTGGGGATCGCGTGGCATGATGACTATGCGGCTCTCTCCATAGCCAGCGGGAAGATCTCCAAGTCCTTCATCAACTGAAGATAGTAGACCTCCATTGCGATCTTCTTGACCTAGCTCAAACTTCGATGCTTCCACTTTTTGTTCCTCCTGAACGCTCATTTGTCCTTGAGCGGATCTTTCTTGTTCTATTTTTTGGATGGCAGCCAGTAGTTGCTCTTTTCGCATCCGGCTGTAACGAGAGATGTTATAGATGCTGGCAACCTTACGCAGTTGCCGCAGGGTCATCTCTTCTAAAGGGGGACGTTGTTGTGCCATAGAGGTACACTCTCCGATTGGTTGGACGGCAATTTAACTCCTGGCAGAGGTTGTTGTTTTGATTTTGGGAAGCGCGGGGATCGCTTTCTTAATAATATGTAACAAAACTTCTCTATCGATGGTCAAGGGGTTTTGTTTTCAATTTACCTCGCTGCTACGAGTTTATAGTAACTTCGGGATCGCTGTGTCATGAAATCTTGACATAACTGGTAAAGATGCGATCTATCGAGTTTTTACTCGTTATGTCAAGTTAATGTGGACGATAGTTGTTTGGAATCAAAGATTTTTTCCCTCTTCCCCTTTCTCGGTCAATTTTCAGTTGACCAACTACTACCGCTTATTCGCGAAATCCATAATCATCAATCAAACACTCGATCGTGCCAACATCCTCCGAATGAACGTCAATTAGTTGAAAACCTGTTTTTGAAAGACCAGGATTGATATCGGGTTCGCTCCATAAACTTTTTGCTTTAAAGTTCCAGTCCGACATTCCAGCAATCTCTTCAGGCAAAATCATTTGGAGGTCAAAAACTTGTTCTAGAGAAATAGGTGTCTCGCTCACGAGCATCATTCCGTTTTCGCTAATATCGATTAGGTGTCCGATTGGTTGCTTGGTATCGCGATCGATCACTCGCAAATAATAAATCAAATGCCAGCGTTTTAATTTACGTTTGTTTTGCATTTTTCTATCAGTTATAGCTAACCGATCCTGTTCTAACTTGCTTTTCGCTTGTTAAACACATTTTGTTTAAAAATTTATTCTTGCGATCGCCCTTGAGATCTAACGCGATCGATTTCCGATCGCAACTCCTCAATTTGCCGTCGTAACTCGTCCGCTTCTTGCCTGCTTTGCGTTTCTTGTGCCTTAACCTCTACCGATCCTTCCGCACCCGCTCGCTGGTAATTTCCTTGGCGAATTTGCTGATAATCGGTTGAATTTGCCCAATCTCGAATATAGTGCAAGCGTTCGACGGGAAAAGGATGAGTTAAAAAAGCACCATTACCGCCGTTATAAATCAAGAATTTATAGAGTTGATTTAAGCTGTCGCGATCTAACTCTTGATAGCTATCAGCTTGACGAAGAAATTCATCCAAATTACATTCATGAGCATATTGTTGACTTCCGCCTGCTAATTTCATCATAGTTGTCATAATTGGATGAAGATCGTCCATGACTAATAACGCCGCGCGATCGGCAGATAATTCGGCTTTTCTACGCCATTCCCAGAAGGCATAAATTAAACCCGTACTAATTAAATTTCCCAGTCCTAAAGTTAACTCTCCCAATAAAGAAGCCGCTCCCATCGCCCACATCGCCATCTGAATCAACAGTGTATGATTGCATTTAATATGTCCTAATTCGTGAGCGATAACTGTGCGAATTTCTGCTTCATTAAGTAATTCTAATAGTTCTGTATTAACGACGATATAAGGTTGTTCGTGTCCTAAAGCATAACTATTAACTAAAGGGTTTTGATTGACATAAAGTATTGGCTCTGGATAAATATCTAAATCTCGCAAACATTCTCTAAAGATGCCGTACAAAGTTGAATATTGACGAGGCCCTGCTTTGATGTTATTTCCTAATAAATAAATTAGCTGAGGACGTTCGTAGAAATATTCAACAAATCCTTTAGCAACGAGGTCAAAGCCAGGAACGCTGCGAAGTGCATCTTCGGCTTGTCGATCTAATGGGTGTTTAAAAGCTTCGCTAGAAATACCGGTATAGGTAGGCATAAAAAAATTGTTAAGTTCGCGATCGCAAATCCAGTTAATTCAATTGTAGGGCGGGCAGATTGGCTGTTGGGCGAATAGTTTGCTTCTGGGGATGAATTGCTATGCGGCTCAAGTTATCGGTTAGGACAACAAATTGAATGCGATCGGTGAGAAGATCGAGAACGCATAAGTGATAGTCACTCAAGCCAAATTATCGCAATGTATGAATTGCTACACTCATTTATTCAGCAGCTTTTCCCACAATGCCAAGTTGACGTAACGCAGGTTGAACCTCTTCTAGAAGCGAGGAACGTGCAAAAAGGGGAATTTCTCTTTCAAGAGGGCAATATCTGCGATTTTGTTGGATTGACATTGAAAGGCTGTTTAAGAAGCTTTTTTCTCAAAGACGGTAAAGAACTCACACTGTTTTTTCACCCCGAACATCAAACTTTAGGGGACTATGAAAGTTTTCGACGGCAAAAACCAGCATATTTTTCCTGTCAGGCGATCGAAAATTCAGAGGTACTAATCTTGAACGAGCAAGCGATCGCAATTCTGGAAACGATGCCGGATGGTCAGAAATTACTATGGCTTGTCGCGGAAGACTTGGCTTTCCAATTGCGAGATCGTCTGCTTTCTCTCTACCAAAATTCACCCGAACAGCGTTATCTCAATTTCCTGAAGACTGAACCAAAGCTTTTACAACGCATCCCACAATACTACCTTGCGTCGCATTTGGGAATTGAGCCAGAATCTCTGAGTCGATTGAAGCAAAGAGTTCAAGAAAAGGGATCTACTTAACCAAAGTCAATGCAAGTTATCTATCTGCACAGTAGAGTTACTAAAAAGACACTTTACATCGTACAGACACGTCATGCTACTGGAGCAAAATAAAGCAATTGTCATCAAATTCTACCAAGCTTTTGATAAAAAAGATGTCGAGCAAGGAAAAGAATTGATATCCTCCCACATCGTTGGTCGAGGCATGGGAACAGACACTCTCAAAGGCTATGATGCTTTCATGCAGTATGGAATGATGATGTTTGCTGCCTTTCCAGATGGTTGCCATATTTTAGAAGAAGTTATTGCTGAAGACGATAAAGTTGTCACTCGTGGAATTTTCATCGGAACGCATCAGGGAGAATTAATGGGCATTCCAGCAACAGGTAGACAGGTGAATTTTTCAGTCGTTCATATCGATCGCGTTGTAGACGGTAAAATTGTAGAGCATTGGGGACAAGGCGATCTCTTTGCGATGATGCAACAGTTGGGTGTGGTTTCGCCGCCTCAGACCAGACCCTAAAAGCGTTATTCTGAAGATGGAAGTTGATTCAATATAGTAAAAAACTAATAACGCCGAATACTGCCATATGTTTGATGCTCTCGCCGAACGCCTAGAAGATGCCTGGAAGAAGCTACGCGGTCAGGACAAAATCAGTCAATCGAATATACAAGATGCGCTTCTAGAAGTCCGTCGCGCCCTTCTAGAAGCAGATGTGAATTTGCAAGTCGTTAAAACCTTCATCGCTGAAATCGAAAGCAAAGCGTTAGGTGCTGAAGTCATTTCTGGAGTAAACCCAGGTCAGCAATTTATCAAAATTGTCTACGACGAATTAGTAACGACGATGGGGGAAAGCAACGTCCCCCTTGCCAAAGCCGATAAACCTCCTACCGTTATTCTCATGGCAGGGTTACAAGGGACGGGGAAAACGACCGCTACAGCAAAACTGGCTTTGTACCTGCAAAAAGAAAAACGAACTTGCTTGATGGTGGCTACTGACGTATATCGACCTGCTGCGATCGATCAGCTAGTTACTCTCGGTCAACAAATAAACGTTCCCGTTTTTGAAATGGGAAGCGATGCCAATCCTGTAAAAATTGCTCGCGCCGGGGTAGAAAAAGCCAAAGAGTTAGGAGTCGATACCGTCATCATCGATACTGCCGGACGCTTGCAAATCGATCGCGACATGATGGGAGAGTTAGCCCAAATTAAAGATACCGTTAAACCTCACGACACGCTACTAGTCGTTGATGCGATGACGGGTCAAGAAGCCGCTAACTTAACTCGCACCTTCCACGAGCAAATCGGCATCACCGGAGCGATTCTCACCAAGTTAGACGGCGACACGCGCGGCGGGGCAGCCCTATCCGTCCGTCAAATTTCCGGTCAACCGATTAAATTCGTCGGCGTTGGTGAAAAAGTAGAGGCACTGCAACCTTTTTATCCCGATCGCATGGCATCGCGCATTCTCAACATGGGCGATGTTCTAACGCTAGTAGAAAAGGCGCAAGAACAAATCGATATTGCCGATGTCGAAAAGATGCAGGCAAAGATTATGGAAGCCAAGTTCGACTTTGACGACTTCCTTAAACAAATGCGACTGATCAAAAATATGGGGTCTTTGGGCGGTCTGTTAAAAATGATTCCTGGCTTTAACAAAATGAGCGGAGCCGACCTCGAAAAAGGAGAAACCGAACTCAAGCGCACCGAAGCTATGATTAACTCCATGACCAAAGAGGAACGAACCAACCCCGAATTATTAGCAAAATCGCCCAGTCGTCGCCGTCGCATTGCCAAAGGCGCTGGCTACGAAGAATCGGACGTTACCAAGCTCGTCTCTAATTTCACGCGGATGCGTAATATGATGCAGCAAATGGGTCGAGGCAAAATGCCTGCTATGCCTGGAATGCCCGGAATGGGTGGCATGGGCGATATGTTGGGAGGAATGGGAGGACAAACTCCCCCACCTGGTTTTCGCGGCTACGCTGGCGCACCCAATAAATCCAAAAAGAAAAAAAGAGAAGAAGAAAAAAGGTTTGGAACGCTGTAGTTAGGAGTTCAGTAGTTCAGTAGTGTAGGAGGAGACAGTAAATTCACTTCCGACTTCCAACTTCCGATTTTTATCTGAAGTGAGCCAGAAGACCCGCGATTTATCGCGTGGATGAATGGCGGGCTTAGTTCGTAGGTCTATCCTGGTTTTCAACGTATCGCCGCAACTGCTCAATTGTAACCCCGCCGCAGCTTGC
>JAAUUT010000101.1 GCA_012031035.1 Candidatus Altimarinota bacterium
GAACGACAACCAAGTTTTTGGTTTATCAAGGCGTTATTGCAGCAGGAATTTTTGTAGCCATGATTGTCTTTAGTGGGGTGCTAGCTAGTTGGCAGCGACGCTATCAAAAACAAAAACAACAAATAGAAGCTGAAACCCCCGAAGATCCCATTGTATCTTTAGAGGTAGATAACCATCCTAATCCTCATACTGCACAGACAGTCAAGCAACAACTAACGAAGCGACAGGAACGCAATCTCAGCGATCTCAAACGCCGACTTCTGCTTTTGGGACAAGTTACTGTTTGGGTTATCGGGATATTTATTATTCTCGGACTATTTCCTTACACGCGCTGGTTACAGCCTTTTATCTTATCGACTCCCCTCAAAATTTTGGGAATTATATTAGGAACTTATATACTCGTTCGTCTTGGCGATTTATCAATCGATCGTCTATTTGCAGTCTTCCAAGAAAGCGAGTTTTTAGCTCCTGGAGCCTCGCAAAGACGCGCTTTACGCATTTCTACTCTATCGCGGGTACTCAAAAGCGTCACAGCGATTCTGCTCGTTAGCAGTGGCATATTAGTGAGTTTATCAGTGGTTGGAGTAGACTTGGTTCCGCTACTAGCAGGTGCGGGAATTATCGGTTTAGCAATATCCTTTGCTGCCCAGAGTGTCATTAAAGATACGATCAACGGATTTCTAATTTTGCTAGAAGATCAGTATGCAGTTGGCGATGTGATTGCGATCGGGAACGTACAAGGGTTAGTTGAAAATATCAATTTGCGGATCACTCAGTTACGAGATAGCGAAGGAAAGTTAATTACGATTCCTAACAGTGCCATTTCGATTGTTGAGAATTTGTCCAAAGATTGGTCGCGAGTCGATTTGACTATTAGAGTTGCCTATGGCACAGATCCGGATCGCGCTTTAAAAGTCTTGCGGGAACTCGCTCACGCTATGTATCGCGATCGCTATTGGCGTACTCAACTAGTCGAACCGCCAGAAGTTTTGGGCATTGATGCGATCGAACATTCTGGAATGTTAATTCGCATATGGATTAAAACCCAACCGCTACAACAATGGATAGTCGCTCGCGAGTTTCGCCGCCGTCTTAAACTTGCTATGAAAAAAGAAGGAATAGATATAGGGACTCCTCAACAGTTTGTCGGCATCACTAATCCTTTTAATTTACATGATGGACATAGCGAGATTAATAGTAAAGACGTGTAATACCAAATCCGATAAGCTAAGCTTTACGCTCCCTCACCCTGAAGGAGACAACTCTCCTACACGTCGTGTTAGTTGACGCAAAATCAGCGAAATCATATTTGTCTTCAGCAATGCCACAACATTTTTTGTTTTTTTTTCGTATTTGCGATCGAACAATGTATCCTCTATAGAATAAAGATTTGGTACTAGGGTATAAATCTCTGTGGCACAAGCATCATACTGGTGGAAACGCATTCGCTATTTAAGTCAAGACTGGTCGGTTCGTCGAGTCAACAATACACTAATGAGATTTTTGACCGGCGTGAAAGTCCGCAAGTCAAGTAAATGGATGCTGACCTCATTCGTCGCTGTGGTCATGCTGGCATGGAATTGGAAGCTGGTACTAGCGACGGGTTCTGGTGTAGGATTGATGCTGCTTGTTTACTCGATGCAAGGGTGGAACTGGCAAGCTTATTTATCGAATGGGCGGCAGTTTTTTACGGGTTCTCAGGGCAAGTTAACTGTAGCGGTTGGAAGTGGTGGATTGGCGACGTTAGGAACTTATATCGCTGCTTCGGTTTGGGCAGATTCAGAAAACCGTTGGCTGGCGATTGGGTCAATTTTACAAGGCTTTGGGACTTTAGTTACCCTTTTACTTCTAGGATGGAATATCGCTCGCGATCGCGCTGGGCAAGATGAAACCAGATTCGAGCTATTGTTACAAGACTTAACGGCAACTGATTCCCTCAAACGTCTCATCGCCGTGCAACAGTTATCAACCCTCGCGAATAAACCTCGCTTGCATCAGGTTTACCAGCCTCAACTGGTAGAATATTTTTCTGTAATGCTCTCAAGAGAAGAAGACGCGATCGTGCGCGAGGCAATTCTTAGAAACCTACAAAAATGGGGACAAATTTGCGATCGCCCGCTAAAAATTCCTCTCAATCTTCAAAATTCTCCCAAACGAGTTTTACGAATGATGAATTATGAAAATTAGTAGAGACGCTATCTTATCGCGTCTTTACAGGAGTACATCCGTAAATTTACTTCCGACTTTTGATAAGTTTTCCTTATCCCTTATTGAAAGGCAGCGCGATTAGCAGGGTAGGGAAAAAGCGTCTGAAATCCTGCTTGACGTTGTGCAACTGGTTCTGGTGCGTACTCCCAAAGACTTTCGTAGAAGAAGAAACAGACACCTAAACCGCGATCGCGAGATGCCCCTACTTGCTCTTCAATTTGTTGCATTGAAATGGGTCTATTTCTCAATCCCGTTAAGATACCAACTCCTGTCGGAATTTTTTGCCGCGCTTCTGCCATTTCCGGTCGGCTAATCTTTTCAATAAAAACTTGTAAGTTGGGACGATAAACTTGTACGATTAACTCGTCTACAATTCCTATTCTTATCCAGGTCAGCCAGTCTTGTAGATGAGCTTTGTAGGCATAATCATAAGGATTGGGAGCAACTGAAAAGATTGCATTAGGCTTGTAGGTTTTGACTAGCTGATTGAGATATTTCATAAACGCTGTGATTTTATTAGCTCTCCAGCGTACCCAGTCAGGATTTTGAGGATCGGGATGGGGAGATTTTTTAGCTTCCTTGGCATACAAAGTCGTTGTATATTTATCATAGCCAAGTGCGTTAGGCAAACTAGCATGATCGTCAAATTGAATGCCATCAACATCGTATTGAGTAACGATCTCTAGAATTAATTCAGAAAGAAACTGCTGTACATGAGGCATAAAAGGATTGAGCGATACAACCTCGCCCGCCGCACTATTCCAAGTTTGACTGCCATCTCGTCGATGCGTAATCCAATTTGGGTACTTTAGGGCAAGTTCCGAGGTTGGAGGAGTCATAAAACCAAACTCAAACCAGGGAATTACTAGCAATCCCTGACGATGACCTTCTGCAATTAAGTCGGCGAGAATATCTTGTCCTTCTGTACCCCTGTACACAAAAGGTTGAATGCCCATCCGTTGCGTTACTGCACTCGGATACATAGTATAACCCGAATTCCAGACGACGGGATAGATGGTGTTAAAGTGCAACCGCGCGAGTTGAGCGACAGCTTCTCGCATACTATCGCGATCTCTGAGTATATCGATATCATTGATAGTCATCCACACGCCGCGAATTTCCTGACGGGGTGGTGGGTTAGGGGCGGGATTGAAGAGATCCTGAGCGATCGCGCCAGATAAGCTATTTAAGAGCAATACTGCTATCAATGAGGCTACAAAGAAGACTGGAAGCAGATATTTAACCGATCGCTGCCAACTTTTAGCAATAAAATGCAATTTCATATACTTCAACGATAATTGAACTAAAAATGTACGCAATTGCATACATTTTCGATAAAATTTACTAGCCATTCACCTACAAACATTTAAACTTACCAGAGATTTAGTCAATTATTAGAACAAAATATTCTTAATTATCTATTTAAATGTTTAATTTAGGGGAGGGGATCGTGCAAACATAAACGATTTCCTCGATGCCAACGAAGCATTATTAGAGGCAGGTAAGATTCGCATAGTCGCGCCTCTGTTTCGCGATTATGGAGGTCGTAACGAGTTTGGCGGTGCGATCGCGACTCTAAAAATCTTTGAAGATAATACTTTAGTTCGTGAAATTCTCTCAGAATCGGGGAACGGTTGCGTCTTAGTAGTTGATTTTGATGGAGGCTTCGCTGCGCCCTCCTCAGCGACCAATTAGGCGCTCTTGCGCTCAAAAATGGCAGATCTGGACTAGTTATCTATGGGGCAATTCGCGATGCTGCTAAAGTTATATCTGCATGGATGCGACGATCAACCTCGCACATCTGCGATGTCTTTACTAAATCTTTAATTTTATGTCGCAAGAAGCCCCCACTTTTAGTGCTAGGACGAGACTTTTAAACGCCGGGGTCGCACTCCTTCGCTGCCCTTTGTTTGTGTGAGTCTGGAGACAGCCCATCATCCGCGTCATGGTAGAAGACTCAAGCATTGAACAGGCTAATTATTAATCAGAAAATCTCGTTTGTACTGTCGAATGCTATTTGTAGAAATTTTACTTGTTAGTATTATTCAACTTGATGACCGACTGCTGTAATTATTTGCTTGATTGATTCCTCTGAAGCCTTCGTTTTAACCGAAACAACTTTTTTGTCAATGTCAACATTAACTTCTGCGTCTGATTCGTGCGTTTTTATAGCTTGAGTAATTGATTTTGCACAAGCCTCGCAAGCAATACTAGGAACTTTGACTTGAATTATTTCCATCATTTTTGTTTAAACTTTAGTTAAATATTTAAAGGACTATTTACCATTTTAAAACAGCAGCTTCAATACCTTGTTCTCGTCGAATTTTTCCATCTTTTTCAAACCAATCTATTACTTGTTTATGAGTCAATTCCTCAATAGAAACACCTCTATCTTTAGCAATAATTGTCAAAAGTCTTAAGGAAGAGATAGTTAAGCGAGTCAAAAATTTTTCTGAAGAAGTTAACAATGCAGCATCAACGTCTGCTGACTCTTCTGGCGTTAAAAATTGTTCGTTAGGCATTTTAAGAAATTATGAATGATGAATGATGAATTATGAAAATTATTAGTTCAAAGTTCAAAATGAAGAACTCTTTCTGTTCTTTGCCTCTATTCAAGAGTTCATCAAGAGAAAAAACTTTTTATCTTTATCCCTAATTTCTCTTACCTCCTTCTGCCCTCTGCCCTCTGCCTTCTGCCTTCAAATAGCCTTCTTCATTTTGATTGAATTAAATACCCGCAATTATGTTGACCGTTATTAAGCCAATGCGTGCGTTCTACAGTACAATCGGGCAAGACAGCCGAAAACATTTCTAATTCGTGTCCGCAAACGCTAGGAAAAGATTCAGCAACTTCGGAAATGGCGCAATGGTGTTCGGATAAAATATATTTTTCTGGAGTCCCCTTTCTGTTATCTTCCACTAAAAGCAATTCTGCCATGTAGCCTTCTTGTTGGCGGAGTTTGACTAATTTAGTGACTCGTTCGTGCAAGGTTCCCGTCCCAATACACTGTTGATATTCTTCAGCTTTGCGTTTCCACTGCTTGCGCAGAACTTCACCGACTTGTTTTTCGCCAACCGTTTCTACGAGGGTATCCAAAAAAGAAACGGCAAAATCGCTGTATCCTTGAGGAAAGCGATCGCGTCCTTGTTTGCTCAAACGATAAATATATTGGGGACGGCCCATACCAACTTGAACCGTATAATGTTCGATTAGCCCCTCGGTTTCCAAATCTTTGAGATGGCGACGAATAGCTTGAGGGCTAATATCGAGGTCGTCAGCTAAATCATGGGCAGTCGCTTGACTACTTTTGAGTAAATATTGCAGAATGTCTTGTTTGGTGGAAGCAGGCTGAGTAATCGTCATCTTCCTAAGTCGCAGGAATTAGCAATGGTAAGTGGTCATGTGGTCGCTGTCTAGTCGATCCCAAAAAAAATTGGTTTAACTTTGACAACAACTCTGTTGTTAATCTATTGTAAAATATAATTAAACAACAAAATCATTGTTTAAGTCTTTGAGTGGCTAGATGACTCCAGCCCCAAGCCGATAGCTGTCGCCACTCGAATGCCGATCCTAATCGCGCTTAAATTGTACAACGAGATAGAACACTAAAGCCTGATGAGTGCCACAACAGTCAAAAACCTAGTTAATCAGCCATACAAGTACGGCTTCGTTACCGATATTGAGTCAGATACCATTCCTCGCGGACTCAGCGAGGACGTTATTCGCTTAATTTCTGCCAAGAAAAACGAACCAGAATTCATGCTGGAGTTTCGCCTCAAAGCTTACCGACAATGGCAGAAAATGACGGAACCGACTTGGCCTCACGTAAGCTATCCTTCCATTGACTACCAGAATATCATTTATTATTCTGCCCCCAAGCAAAAGAAAGAAAAACTCAACAGTCTCGAAGAAGTTGACCCCACCCTTCTAGACACGTTTGAAAAGCTTGGCATACCTTTATCCGAACAAAAGCGACTCTCAAACGTCGCCGTAGATGCGATTTTCGACAGCGTTTCTATCGCCACTACCTTTAAAGAAAAGCTAGCCGAACACGGAGTTATCTTCTGTTCGATTTCCGAAGCATTGCAAGAACATCCCGAACTCGTTGAAAAATATATCGGTAGCGTCGTTCCCGTTGGCGATAACTATTACGCCGCCCTAAATTCTGCCGTATTTAGCGATGGTTCTTTTGTCTACATCCCCAAAGGAGTAGAATGCCCGATGGAACTATCTACATACTTCCGCATCAACAACGGCGATACGGGACAGTTTGAACGTACCTTAATTATTGCCGACGAAGGCGCGTCTGTGAGCTATCTAGAAGGCTGTACCGCCCCAATGTACGATAGCAACCAACTTCATGCAGCCGTTGTGGAATTAGTAACGTTAGACAACGCAGAAATTAAATATTCCACCGTACAAAATTGGTTCGCTGGAGATGAAAATGGTAAAGGCGGAATTTACAACTTCGTCACCAAGCGCGGTTTGTGTAAAGGAGTCAATTCTAAGATTTCTTGGACGCAAGTAGAAACGGGTTCTGCGATTACTTGGAAATATCCGAGTTGCGTATTAGTAGGGGATAATTCTGTAGGAGAGTTTTACTCGATCGCGCTTACTAATAACAAGCAGCAAGCCGATACGGGGACTAAAATGCTCCATATTGGGAAAAATACCCGTAGTACCATTATTTCTAAAGGTATTTCTGCTGGTAACTCCCAAAATAGCTATCGCGGTTTAGTGAAGATGGGACCGAAAGCGACAGGCGCGAGAAACTATTCTCAGTGCGATTCTATGCTAATCGGAGACAATGCCGAAGCCAATACTTTCCCCTATATTCAAGTAGATAATAATTCTGCCAGAGTAGAACACGAAGCGTCTACTTCAAAAATTGGCGAGGATCAACTTTTCTATTTTGCCCAGCGGGGAATTTCTGAAGAGGATGCAGTGTCGATGTTGGTTAGTGGATTCTGTAAGGATGTTCTCAATAAACTTCCAATGGAGTTCGCTGCCGAAGCTGATAAGCTGTTGAGTCTGAAGTTAGAAGGTACTGTGGGTTAATTATCTCACGCAGAGCAGGCACGGGGGGCTAACCCCTCCCCAAACCTCCCCGAAAGCAAGGGGAGAGTGCCGAAGGAATAACCTAACTTATTAAGGAAAGTCTCGCACAGAGACACAGAGGCACAGAGAAAGAGATATTAGAGTAATGATTAAAGAAAATAGCGAAGTTATTTTATCGGTTCGGAATTTGACGGCTAATGTAGACGGTACGCCGATTCTCAAGGGTGTTAATCTTGAGATTAAGGCGGGAGAAGTCCACGCGATTATGGGGCGCAATGGTTCGGGAAAAAGTACTTTGTCTAAGGTTTTAGCCGGACATCCCGATTATGAAGTGACTGGTGGAGAGGTCATTTATAAAGGGGAAAGTTTACTGGAAAAAGAACCCGACGAACGCGCCTTAGAAGGTATATTTTTAGGCTTTCAATATCCACTAGAAATTCCTGGCGTTAGCAATTTAGATTTCTTGCGCGTCGCTTATAATGCACGTCGCAAACACCTCGGTTTGGAAGAAATCGATACGTTTGATTTTGAAGATTTGGTACAGGAAAAACTGGGAATCGTGCAAATGGATTCTAGTTTTTTAGAGAGAAGTTTAAATGAAGGTTTCTCTGGCGGGGAGAAAAAGCGCAACGAAATCTTACAGATGGCATTATTGGAACCAACTTTAGGTATTTTAGACGAGATCGATTCGGGTTTGGATATCGACGCACTCAAAATAGTTGCTAATGGAGTCAATCATTTAACGACACCAGATAATGCTTTTTTAATCATTACGCACTATCAACGCTTGCTCAATTACATCGAACCAGATTACGTTCACGTCTTCTACGACGGTCGCATTGTCACTACTGGCGGTAAAGAATTGGCACTCGAATTAGAATCTCGCGGTTACGAGTTTGTAGAAGAAAAAGTTCTTTCAGAAATTGGGACATAATCAGTGACTTGTAGGGGCACATGCCATGCGCCCTAAAGAGTTACCAGTGGCTAGTTATGGAAGTCGGCAGTTAGAAGTTAAAAAATGAGTACATCAGTTGTTTTAAAATCGGAAGGGACAGATTTAAGTTCGCAAACCTTTCTTGGTGAATTATTGAAGCAATGCGAAGCGAAAAATGCCGTATCTGAATCAATAAACGATTTGCGTCAAAAAGCCGTCTCTGTAGCAACAGAATCGACAATTCCCAGCAAAAAAGATGAAGAATGGCGCTTTACCGATTTATCGAAACTCCTGCAAGTTCAGTTTCAAGCGGCAACGGCGACAACGATAACAAATAACGATTTAAATGCTTTTGTCCTGCCAGAAGCTAAAACAAGTCGCCTCGTCTTCGTTAACGGCTTTTATGCGCCTGAATTGTCGGACGTGTCAGGATTACCAGATGGCGTATACGTTGGGAATTTAGCCAATTTACCAGATACACACAAAAGCGAATTCGTCAAGTATTTGGCCCAGCAAGAAGGTGCAACCGAAGTTTTTACGGCGCTGAATACGGCGGGATTAACTGATGTAGCAGTAATTTGGGCAGATCCCAACGTTGTTGTAGAAACGCCAATTCATCTACTGTTTCTTTCTGCTGCAACAGACTCGCCTAGCTTTTCTCAACCGCGCGTTTTGGTAGTTGCCGAAACAAGTTCTAGCTTGCAATTCGTCGAGTATTACGGTGCTATTAGTCAAACTTGCTCGGATATTCCCCAAGCTCGTTACTATTTTACCAATGCTGTGACAGAGATTTGGGTCAACGAAAATGCCCAAGTTACTCATACTCGCATTCAACGCGAGTCGGGAGACGGCTTTCACATCGCAAAAACCGCGATCGCGCAAGGTAAAGATAGCCGCTATATTTGTAACGAGATTAGTTTGGGTGGGAAACTGTATCGCCACAATCTCGAAGTATTCCAAAAAGGCGAACAAACGACAACGAATCTAAATGGATTGATTTCTATTACTGGAGAACAGCTAGCAGATACACACAGCGCTATTTATCTCACCAAACCCTATGGCACGACCGATCAATTGCATAAGTGTATTATTGACGGTAATGCCCACGCTGTTTTTAATGGAAAAGTCTTTGTTCCGAAACCAGCACAATTAACGAATGCCGCTCAGTTAAATCGTAACTTGCTTTTGTCTCCAAAAGCTAGAGTTAATACTAAGCCAGAGTTACAAATTACGGCAGATAATGTTAAATGTTCTCACGGTGCAACAGTGAGTCAGTTAGAAGCGGATGAAGTCTTTTATCTACGTAGTCGTGGATTAAATGAAGTCGATGCGCGTTATTTACTGGTTGATGCGTTTGCGGCTGAAATTATACAACGCATTCCTTTAGAATCTTTGCGTCAAAGGCTTACTCAATGCGTTGCTTGTAGAACATTTGAATAAAGTTTGTTATTGGTTGTTTGTTATCTGTTTATGGCAACCAATGACTAATGACAAATGACCAATAACTAATGACTAATGACGAATAACCAATGACTTTTACTCAAGAAAAAACTCTCGCCGCTAAGGTTCGTTCTGACTTCCCAATTTTGGATCAGGAAGTTGATGAAAAACCCTTAATTTATTTTGATAGCGCTGCTACTTCTCAAAAACCGCTAGCGGTTCTCAATACGCTGCGTAATTATTACGAAAGAGATAATGCTAACGTACATAGAGGCGCTCATACTTTAAGTATAAGAGCAACTGAAGCCTATGAAGGAGCAAGAGATAAAGTAGCTAAATTTATTAATGCTGCTTCGCGTCAAGAAATAGTTTTTACTCGCAATGCAACCGAAGCGATTAATATCGTTGCTTATAGTTGGGGATTGAATCATCTCAAAGCGGGAGATGAAATTATTCTCTCGGTCATGGAACATCACAGCAATATCGTTCCTTGGCAAATTATTGCTCAAAAAACGGGTGCTTCCATAAAATATGTAGGACTCACCGAAAGCGAAGAATTAGATTTAGAACAGTTTAAATCTTTAATTTGTGAGAGAACAAAAATTGTTGCGATCGCGCACGTTTCTAATACGTTAGGTTGTATCAATCCAGTAGAAGAAATTATTGCGATCGCGCATCAATACGGTGCAAAAATATTAATTGATGCTTGCCAAAGCGTCCCTCATATGCCTATCAACGTACAAGCAATGGGATGCGATTGGTTGGTCGCGAGCGGTCATAAAATGTTAGCTCCGACAGGAATTGGTTTCTTGTATGGCAAGCAAGCATTATTAGAAGAAATGCCTCCTTTTTTTGGTGGCGGCGAGATGATTTCTGAAGTATATTTAGACCATTTTACTTGTGGAGAATTACCCCATAAATTTGAGGCAGGAACGCCTGCCATTGGAGAAGCGATCGCACTTGGTGCAGCTGTCGATTATTTAACTGAAATTGGCTTAGATAATATTCATACCTATGAAGAGGAGTTAACGGCTTATTTATTCGAGAAATTAGAGTCAATTCCTAACTTAAGAATTTATGGGCCCAAACCTACAAAAGACGGAAAAGGAAGGGCAGCACTCGCATCATTTAATGTTGAAGGAATTCATGCAAGTGATTTATCTACCCTATTAGATCGTGAAGGAATAGCAATTCGTTCGGGGCACCACTGTACTCAACCGCTACATCGGCTGTTTGATGCGTCGGGAAGTGCGAGAGCGAGCTTATATTTCTACAATACGTGCGAAGAAATTGATACCTTTGTTAAGGCGTTAAAAGAGACGATTGATTTCTTCAATAGCGTTATGGAGTAATAGAAGACAGACAGAAAGTTTAAAAGGTGGGTATTGCCCACCTTTTGCTATTGATACCAACCAATTTACTATCTCAAGATAGTATTAAATAATAGAATTGAAAGCGAGGAATCTACTAGCTTCTTCAGCTTGAAGCGGTTGACTGAATCGATATCCTTGCATTTCCTCGCAATGGAGACGACGCAAGAGATCGACTTGCTGTTCGGTTTCTACTCCTTCTGCAACTACTCTGAGATTTAAACCGCGTCCCAAGGCAATTAACGCCGACAGCATTGCCGCATCTTGAGAATCTTCTTTGAGTTCTTGCACGAAAGATTGAGCAATTTTGAGAGTGTGAAAAGGATATTGCTTTAGATAGCCTAAAGAAGAACAGCCGATGCCAAAATCATCCATAGAAATGTGAACGCCTAACTGCTTCAGTTTTTTGAGAACTTGACCTGCTAGCTCAGTATTTTGCATAATTGCAGACTCTGTAATTTCTAGTTCCAGCAACTGAGGGTCGAGTCCAGTGTTGTCTAATACCTGACTTACCATTTTGATAATATCTGGATGTTGCAGTTGCTTGGGGGAAAGGTTAACCGATATAGGTAGCGCAGGCAAACCAAGTTGCTGCCAAGCTAGATTTTGCAAGCAGGCTGTTTTGAGAACCCATTGCCCAATAGGGATAATTAGATCGGTTTCTTCTGCTAGGGGGATAAATTTACTTGGCGATACTTGCCCATAGCGCGGATGTTTCCAACGCAGTAAGGCTTCCATCCCTTGAACTTCTCCAGTGGTAATATT
Source organism: Candidatus Altimarinota bacterium (assembly GCA_012031035.1). GTDB lineage: Bacteria > Cyanobacteriota > Cyanobacteriia > Cyanobacteriales > Microcystaceae > Hydrococcus. The sequence goes on from JAAUUT010000101.1 coordinate 11,777, forward strand.
AATCTGTGGCTGATAGTATACAGAAAATTCTTCTTGCGCGATCGCTTGCGAGAGAATGACTTTCGCCTTGGACAATTGAGCCGCTTTGGGATCGCTCCCTGAATCTTGCAAATTAGAAACATGCTCGATAGATTCTCTATAGCAGCGCAAGTTTTCTGCTGCTTGTTGGACGAGCGCTTTAGCATCTCTTCCCTCTTGAGGATAAATTGCAGTGCCGAGTTTAACCTTCAATTGCAGATTTTGTCCCGATATTTCAAAGGGTTGCTTGAGAACGTCTAAAATTCTCAGAGAAATTTTATTAGCATCTTCAGGACTAGCCATCTTGGGCAAAAGAACAGCAAACTCATCCCCACCCCAGCGAGCGACAATATCCCCAGAACGGAAACAAGTATTGAGGCGCTCCGCACAGCATTTCAAGAGTTGGTCGCCGACTGGATAGCCAAAAGCATCGTTAATGTTTTTGAAGCTATCGATATTGAGTAAAATGACACCAACTAAATTTTGATTCCTTTTAGCATTAGAAAGCGCGATCGAAAGATACTCATTAAATAAAGTTCGATTGGGCAAATCAGTTAAAAAATCGCGAAATGCTTCTTCTCGAATCGTTTCTTTAGCGCTAGTTTTGTCGTGTAAAGTCCCTGTTAGCGTCCAATTGGCCGTACGTAATGACGATTTAAATGCGGTTACTTCGTTATCTTTTAAAGCCGTCGTAGACTCGCCAATAGTTTGTCCGTGTAGCGTACCAACGCCATTTCTGAGACGGTTTATAGTGATAAGCGTATCAGACACTTGATTGGCATTAGTGCAGTGATAGCTCGCATTAACATTACAGCCGAAGTTAATGAGATCGCCATTCTTCAGTTCTTTGACCAGACATTTTTCTCCGTTAACAAAGATACCATTGACGCTTTTGTTGCCTTCTAAATCTCCATCTAAAATCCAATAAGAATAAGTATTGGTTTTGGTATTGAGTCGCCTAATTAAAGTAGCGTGTTTGCGAGAAACTTGCTTAGAATTAATCGCAATTGAATTACTTTTGTGACGACCCATCGAATAGGTAGAGTCTTCAAGAGTAATGGTTCTTCTATATTTTTCGTCTTCGATAACCAAGATGTGAGAACCTGCTTGAAAGTTAACCATTTTTTTTACCTCGCTTTTAATAGATAGTTATTATTCGTAAAATTAAACCGCTATTGTTTCTCGACAAGCTAGAAAACTTACTAAGTCTTCTGCTTTAAGAGGTTTGCTCAACCAATATCCTTGTATGGCTTCGCATTTGAGCGTGCGCAATAAATCGACTTGCTGCTGCGTTTCTACGCCTTCTGCAATGACTTTTAGATTCAGTCCGCGTCCCAAAGCAATTACGGCGGAAACGATCGCAGTGTCGCGGGAATCGTCTGTGAGATCTCGAACGAAAGATTGGTCGATTTTGAGGGTATGAAAAGGAAATTGTTTGAGATAACCGAGTGAGGAATAGCCCGTCCCAAAATCGTCCATAGAAATGCGAATGCCGAGTTGCTGCAACCGTTCTAATGCCCAACGCGCAAAATTCACATTCTGCATGATGGTGGTTTCTGTGATTTCTAATTCCAACCATTGGGGATCGAGTTCAGTTTCTTCAAGGGTTTGTGCTACCATTTCAACTAGGTTGGCGTACTGAAATTGTCGGGCAGAAAGGTTGACCGATACTTTTAGGGGGGGTAACCCAGATTTTTGTAAGGCTTTATTTTGGGCGCAGGCTGTTTTGAGTACCCATTGCCCAATGGGAACGATCAGTCCGTTGTCTTCAGCAAGGGGAATAAATTTAGTTGGCGGGATTAAACCTAATTCGGGATGTTGCCAGCGAATGAGGGCTTCCATTCCCAAAATTTGACCCGTAGCGAGATCGAGTTGGGGTTGATAGCACAGGAATAATTGTTCTTTGGCAATTGCTTGATGTAGTTGATGTTCGAGTTTCAACCATTCCGATACTTGTGATGTCATGGTCGAGCTATAGAATTGATAGCGATCGCGACCTTGTTCTTTCGCCCGGTATACGGCAGCATCGGCATTTTTAAGCAATGCTTCGGGATCTTCGCCATCTTGGGGATAGACAGCGATACCGAGGCTACACTTAACATAGAGTTGGTGTTCGCCGACTTCAAAGGGTTGTTTGATTTCTTCTAGCAATATTTGTGAGAGTTTGGCGATTTCCTCGACAGATTTGATATGAGGCAATAGAATAGTGAATTCATCGCCGCCCCAACGCGCTAGAGTATCGCCAACGCGCAGACAGGTATTCAAGCGTTGAGCAAACAGTTGCAAAATGCGATCGCCCGTGCTGTGACCTAACGTATCGTTAATCTTTTTAAAGTTATCGAGGTCGAGAAAAATCGTTGCCATTTGGTTTTGATGGCGATGGGCGTTCGCGATCGCTAATGATAGTTGTTCTTGGAACAAAGCGCGGTTCGGCAGATCGGTTAATGCGTCGTGAAATGCTTGATACTGTAAAATCTCTTCAGCGCGTTTGCGCTCGGTAATATCAAAGATATAACTTCTAATGAGTTGGCTTTCTGATAAATAATGAACGTGTTGTTCAAAAATTTCTTCTTTTACTTTGACTTCGCGGATTAATAAGTTTCCGTTACGATGTTCGTTTTTCTCTAATAAATCTTTAAGGATGGGATGCTCTAACTTGATGCAATCCAGTTGAGGAAATTTTAAATTTGCTGCTGAATTTACATAAGTAATATCTCCTTGCCAATTAATTTCAATAATTGGATTGGGACTTAACTCGACTAAGGAAGCTAATTTAGTTAGCTCGTTACGATCGGCTTCTTCTGTATTCGTTGTATCAATAATTTGAGTTTGTTTAAATTGTTCTCTAGAAAAATTATAAGCAGTCGATTTCTCTAAATTAACTTGACGATTGCCGATCCGATCTCCATGAGAATTATCCGAGGCTTTATTAATGATGTAATAACTCATTTTAATATCATCGGATAAGTTAATTAAATCTCCATGTTTAAGCTCGTGTTTGCTACATTTTCTACCATTAATAAAAATACCATTTTTACTTTTATTCCCCTCTAAGTCTCCATCAATAATCAAAAAAGAATCGTTGTTGTCTATCGATTCTTTTTTTCTTACAATGGTGGCATGTTTGCGAGATAACTTTTGAGAAAAGATGACAATTGAATTGCCTGTATTACGACCAATAGAGTAAATAGAATCTTCGAGAGAAACTGTTTGTCTAAAATTAGGGGCATCAATTACCAAGATGTGATTAACTTTTTTTAGATTGTCTACTAGGGCTAACATCTTGAATTGTCCTGAACAATAGGTGTTTGAAAGAAGGCTAAACATTAGCGATCTCAAACATTGGTTTCTAATACCAGATTGCCCCCTAAAAGAAACTCATTCAATGACAGTTGTCACTCGCGATCGCGATCGCGATCGCATAACATTAAAAATATGAAACTTCGATCGAGAAGAACTTCAACTAAAACGCGCGCTCCCAAGCATCCAATCGTGCAAATTAAAATTAAAGACGGACGGTTTGAAATCGTCGGACTTGGCGCTTGGTACTCGTACTGGCGCGATCCCTATCACATGATGCTCACTATTCCTTGGTGGGGATTTTTTCTCGTCATCTCGATCGCGTTTCTGTTCGTCAACACCTTCTTTGCCCTGTTATATCTAGCAGGTGGAGATTGTTTGGCCGGGGCGCGTCCGGGGTCTTTTGAGGATGCGTTTTTCTTTAGCGTCCAGACCTTAGCGACGATTGGATATGGAGTTTTTTCCCCAAAAAATACCTATGCCAATCTTATCGTGACTTTTGAGGCGATTATAAGTTTGTTAGCGGTTGCGGTAGTCACAGGACTAGCTTTTGCACGCTTCTCGCTTCCTAAAGCTCGCGTTCTCTTCAGTAAGAATGCCGTTATTACTTCCTATAATGGCGTTCCGACTTTGATGTTTCGAGCGGCTAATCAGCGACGCAACCTCATTTTAGAAGCACAGTTACAAGTTTATCTGATGCGCGATGAGGTGAGCGTTGAAGAACACTATATGCGTCGGATTTACGACCTCAAATTGATTCGACATCGTTCGCCGAGTTTTGCGCTTTCTTGGTCGGCGATGCACCCCATCGACTCAGACAGTCCTCTTTACGGTGCTACCCCAGAATCGTTATTTGAGAACAAGACGACGCTGGTTGTTTCCTTAAGCGGCATCGACGAAACCGTCGCCCAGGCGATTCATAGTCGTTATATTTATGCCGCTCAAGATATACTGTGGAACCATCGATTTTCGGATGTGATGCGCGTTGCTCCCAACGGGGATCGCTATATCGACTACAATCATTTTCACGATGTTATTGGGATCGAATAAATTCCCTTTTGTTAGTTAAAATTTTGAGCTAAAATCCATTTGCATTCTATCCCTTCTAACCGTTAAGCAACGCTTCGACAAACTCGTAACTTGAAAAAGGACGCAAATCTTCAATTCCTTCTCCCGCACCTATAAAACGAATGGGTAAATTAAGCTGTTGTGCAACTGCTAGCGCAACACCGCCTTTGGCCGTGCCATCCAGCTTAGTTAAGACTACCCCGCTTAACTTCGCCGCTTCTAAAAACACTTGTGCCTGACGCAAACCGTTCTGACCTAAAGTTGCATCCAAAACCAGCAGCGATTCAACTTTGGCATCTGGCGCTTTTTTGTCGATAATGCGACGAATCTTGGCTAATTCGTCCATCAAATTTTCTTATTCTGTAACCGTCCAGCCGTATCTACCAAAAGTAGTTGAGAATTGCGCGATTGCGCGGCAACAATTCCGTCAAACACGACGGCTGCGGGATCGCTATTTTTGCCTGGGTTAGCAATGACAGGCGTGCTGCTGCGTTCTCCCCAAACTTTAACTTGTTCTACCGCCGCTGCGCGGAAGGTATCTGCTGCGGCAATCAGGCAGCTATAGCCCGATTTCTGGGCTAAATGTGCTAATTTTCCGATAGTTGTCGTTTTTCCGACTCCGTTAACCCCTGTCAACAACCAAATATTAAAGGTATCTTGTTCGGGGACGAAAGCCGCATTATCAAAATTGTTTAAGGGACGGTCTAAAATTTCTCGAAGAATTTCTTTAAGATATGCGATCGCACCTTCTGGTGGTAAGGCTTCTTCCCGTAATTTATTTTGTAGCGTGGTAATAATATAATCAGTCGCTTCGATGCCGACATCGGCCTGCAACAACAAGGCTTCGATTTCCATCACCGCATCGCGATTGAGCGGACCTTGACCGACAATCGCTTTAAGTCGGTTTACCAAGCTGCGGCGCGTTTTGCCCAGTCCTTGACGCAGGCGTTTGAGCCAGTTAATTTCCTCCTCGGAAATATCTTCGGCTTTACGTCCTTGTGCGGCTAAAACTTTCGCCGACCAAACAAACTCTTCATCAAATTCTAGATTGGTTCCTGGCTCTGGTACGGCAGCAGGCTTAACTTCTGAGGTTGGCGTTTCTATCGCCGTTTCTTTGAGGATTTCCAGCCTGTCGGATTTGCGCATCCACGCTGGAGTTGTGCTTGTAGGGGGTTCCGTCTCTACTTCCTCGATTGTGGCTATCGTCTCGTTTTCGGGAGGCGATTCTTCTACAATCGGCTCGCTTACTGGGGTGGTTTCGCTCGCTTGAATGGGGACTTCGCTTTCCTCAGTTTTGCGCTTTTGGATATTAGCATAAGCTTGTTTTGCCAAGTTTAAGAGTTGTTCTTCTTGGCTGGTAGTTGCTTCGGGTTGCTCGGATTCGACATCCGTCGATTCAATCTCTGGAGTGGCAACTTCTGAAGGTTGTTCTTCACTTTGAGGGGAAGTCTTGAATTTGCGGCGAAACCAATTAATCATTTTATATTAAATTCTTTTTTATCGATTGTAACGATTGCGATCGCTAACTAGATTGTTTGGCTTGAGCTTTTAATCCATCGCTGACTCGTCTTAAGACTCCATTGATAAAACGAAAGCCATCCTCATCAGAATAGCGTTTTGCCAATTCTACCGCTTCATTAATCGCCACGCGATCGGCAAAATCGAGAAATAACATCTCAGCTACTGCAATTCGCAAAATATCGCGATCGATTTTTGGCAATCGACTTAACTGCCAATCGAATAAGGCAGCTTCAATTTTGCTATCGATTTCTTGGCTTTTTCTATTCACCGTTCCGATCAATTCTAAAGCGTATTCGCGAACTTCATACTGACTCGACAATTGAATCAATTCTGGCAATTCTGTCGCGATCGCAAGGCGATTAATTGCCTTTTGACTTAATTCTAGCGATTCTTTGACCATTGCTCTAGCACTGTCTGGGCTGGTCGCGCGAGTTTCGCTTTTTAGCAGTTGTTCGTTACCGCGCGTCACCTCTCCAGCAGCCGTTTCAAGGGTTTCATGAATTTCGCCAATCAAAGTTCTGATGGCAGCTAACACTAAATCATTGATTTCTTGCTGTTCGAGCTTCTCTGGAGAGGCTTTAATTTGACTAATGCTCAAAAGAGCTAATTCGCGAGCAACGCGGCGAGGTTGTAAACGAGAAGGCATTTTTATTAGTTATTGGTAGAGAACGGCGCTCAATGTGCGGCTATTTATTTCGCACCCGCGCCTCCGCGATATATCGCGCCCGTACATCAGTTATTTAGTATTTTGAAGTCTGATTTTTTCAGAAATAGACGTATTTAGCGATTAATCAAACCGAGACTCCACACACCCTGGCGAGGATATTCTACCATTACCACGCCACGAAACTTAATTTTTAGAATCTTGAAAAAGCGTTTCTAAAATTTGTTGCAGTTTTTTTTGCTCTTCCCACCGCTCCTTTTATAGCTAGTTGCGCTGCATAACAATAGTCTCTTGAAATGTTCGTCAGAAATCAAGCTTCTTCTGGCTGATTTTCCACTCGCTCGGTTGCAGCAGGATTTTCTTGAATTTCTTTGGTTCGTCCGGGAATGGGCGCACCTGATTCTATATTTTCGTCGGGCGGTACATCAACATCAATTTGACCGTTGGCGTTGACATTAGGTTTAGCTGATGTGCTTTTATGACTGGCGTGACCGCTACTCATCATTTTTCTCCTTATTACCAATTACAAATCGATTAATAACGGAATATGGCGGCTAATGGGGCTTGATGAGGGACTTGCTCTGGTTCGACAGCATAAACTGTGCCACTATTAAAAAGCGTTTGAATGGCTGCGGCATCGAGCAAATCTTCGTCTCCAGGTTCCGCCTTAGAATGAAATTGCAGACTATCGGTTTGAGGATCGAAACTGCCCCACTGTTGTTGACCGACAGCAACAAATAATTGCTCTACTCGACCGTAGTAAGCAGCGCGAATTACTTCGTTTGGATCGTCAGAAGCTTTACCCGTTAAAGTTAATTCTTCATAGCGATCGCGCGCCGCTTGTCTATCTTGCATATAATAAGGCTCTACAATTTCCCATGCTTGTTGGTGTATTTCTTCTGGTTTGAGAATGTCAACATTCTCTGTTATGCCTTCATCGAGTAAATGCGGGTAACTATTCGCTTCTTGATAAATAGGAAAAAGATATTCGACTCCCGCTAAAATTAAGGGAGCATTTTTATCTCGAAAATAGTCTTGTATACCGCGATCGATCCCAAGAAAGAATTGCAACATATTTCGTCGGTTGTCATCGGTGTCGGGGCTACCGTGTCCGTGAAATGAGCCTGGTTGCAAGAAGGAATTGCTCGTACCGACTTTAGAAGTACCGATGCGATTTTGCAGGCTATTTTCTGGCTCGTCATAATTGAGAGCATCAGCGAGAGATTGAGGAATTTTATCCGCATCTAGTTGTATCTCTCGAATGCTGTATCGAGAACCTTCAAACAACCTGATTTGCTTTTGGCTTAAAGCTAATAGATAAAACTTGCCGTCTCCTGTTAGCAACGGTAAAAGGGGTTTGAGATGAAAGCGATCGCTAACGACTACTAGCTCTTTAAACTTTAATGGTAGGCAATAGTAATGAAAAAAATCTTCGGCGACAAAAATCGCTAACCCTTTGTCTTGATGTTGCCAAAAGTCTTCATTATCCAGATCTAAAGCAGGCTGCAAAAAATAGTTTTACCTAGCTGCTAGATTTTCCTGTCTCATCGCCACAACTTTTTCATCTTTGATTAACGTGCCTTCTCCGGTAATCAAACGAGCGCCGCGACCTCTAGTTACATAATGCCAAGCCCATTGCACCATGACGATTAATTTATTATCAAACTCAATTAAATAATAGATATGCGCCAATACCCAGATAATCCAAGCAATAAATCCAGAAAGTCGCACAAATCCTAAATCTACAACAGCTTCTTGGTGTCCAATAACCGCTAAGCTACCCGCAGATTCGTATTCAAACGGATTGACAGGTTGACCGTTCAATCGTTGTTGAATCGCTTTAGCCAGATATTGTCCTTCTTGCATGGCGACAGGTGCAATGCCTGGGAGGGGTTGTTCGCCTTGATGGGAAAAATTAGCTAAATCGCCAATGACAAAGATATTAGAATCTCCAGGAACGCTTAAATCGGGTTCTACTATGACTCTTCCGACACGATCTAAGGGCGCTCCCGTAGCTTTTGCGACAATTTGCCCCATTTTAGAGGCTTTTACGCCAGCAGCCCACAGAACGGTACGGGTTGGGATTTGCTCGCTCTCCTCGCCCTGACGCACGGTAACAGTAGTATCTGTAATATCAGTTACCATTGTTTTAGTCAGTACCGTTACGCCAAACTTGGTTAACGCTTTTGCTGCACTGGCAGATAATTCGGGTTTATAGGGAGGAAGGACGCGATCCATTCCTTCAATTAACAAAATTTTGGCATCGCTTGGATCGATATTGCGGAAATCTCCCCTCAGAGAACGGTCGGCGATTTCTGCGATCGCGCCTGCTAATTCTACTCCGGTCGGCCCTCCTCCTACAATGGTAAAGGTTAACCAAGCTTCGCGTTTTTGAGGATCGGTTTCTTTTTCTGCGGCTTCAAATGCCATAAAGATGCGGCGGCGTATTTCGATCGCATCTTCAATCGTTTTTAGTCCAGGAGCGTCAAATTGCCATTGGTCGTTTCCAAAATAATGGTGGCTGACTCCTGTAGCAATAATTAGAAAATCATAATCGATGGGTTCATGGTCGCGCAGGATAACTTGTTTATTAGCGGGATCGATATCGACTGCTTCATCTAAAATCGTTTGAGTGTTTTTGTGGTGACGTAATACAAGACGAAGAGGAGACGCAATCTCCGCCGGAGAAAGACTTCCGGTAGCTACTTGATAAAGAAGTGGCTGAAATAAATGAAAATTGCGCTTATCGATTAATTTAACTTCTACGGGCGCGTTCTTCAGGGCTTTAGCGGTATAAAGTCCCCCAAAACCACCACCAATAATAACGACTTGAGGCTTTTTAGCTGTAGTACTCATCAATATATTAGTTTTGACTAGCCGTTCTTAATTATTAACAAATATTAACGATTTGCGATCGCTTTGGGTAAGGATATGCGAAATTAATTTGCTGCAATTGCCTATCAGTCTAAATGCAATAGCTGGCAAGCGAGGTATTTATGGATACAGGTAAGCAATTGTTTTCTTCTCAATCCCTTACAGCACGAGCAATAGACAAAATTTTGTAGTATGCTCTTGACACTTTTGTAGCATATATGTAATATTATATTTATACGCAATACTACAGCAGAACTACAAAGCGATGCCGCAGAAAGTGTAAAATCCACCGAACCTTGAAAACTGAATATTAATTGCCACATTTGGGGATGTAGCTCAGTTGGTTGAGAGTGCCGATCTGTCGAATCGGATGTCGCGAGTTCGAGCCTCGTCATCCCCGCCTGATATAGCCTTGTGGACGACTAGATAAGTCGCTTTGATTCTCAGTCAAAGAGAAGCGGGTGCAACTCCCGTCGGGGCTTCTAAATGTCCGAGTCGCCTAGTGGTTTAGGGCGCTGGTCTGCAAAACCAGCATTCGTGGGTTCGACTCCCACCTCGGACTTCAGGCATTGCAGTGTCACCTAATAGCTAAGGTACTCGGCTCATAACCGAGGAGATGTGGGTGCAATTCCCACCACTGCAACCAAATGCAGGGATGGTGTAACGGCAACATCTCGATCTCCAAAATCGATGTTCTAGGTTCAAATCCTAGTCTCTGCGTTCTCAAAATAATTACGAATTACGAATTACGAATTATTTTGACGTGGCCCCATCGTCTAGAGGCCAAGGACATCCGACTTTCTATCGGAAAACACGGGTTCAAATCCCGTTGGGGCTACTTTTGTGGGTCGGTATCCAAGTCTGGTTAAGGATGCCGTCTGTAAAACGGATGCCTTTGCGCGTCGTAGGTTCAAATCCTACCCGACCCACTCTGGAGAGGTGGCTTAATTGGTAAAGCACTCCTCTGCTAAAGGAGCATGGTTAATACCCATTGCAGGTTCAAATCCTGTCCTCTCCGCCAGATCGCGTGGTGTAACTGGATAACACATCAGTCTACGAAACTGAAGAGTGAAGGTTCGAGTCCTTCCGCGATCGCCTTGGGATTATAGCTGAGTTGGTTCTAGCGCTTGCCTGAAGAGCAAGAGACGTGGGTTCAATTCCCGCTCTTCCCATTCCTTAATCTGAAAAGCTTAAGGGAATTCGTTTTAATGCCTTGTAGCTCAGTGGTAGTAGCTGTCGCCTGTTAAGCGAATGGTCGTAGGTTCGATCCCTACCAAGGCAGCCATTTATTGCCGAGTGGACGAATAGCAAGTCGTCTGGCTCTGAACCAGAAGATTGTAGGTGCGAATCCTACCTCGGCATCCAATTCTTTGCCCTGTGGTGTAACTGGCAACATCTCTGACTTTGACTCAGAAGATTCCAGGTTCGATCCCTGGCGGGGCAGCCAATTTATGCTCCTGTAGCCCAATTGGAACGAGGCGACGATCTTAGAAATCGGAGGTTGCTGGTTCAAGTCCAGCCAGGAGTACTAACGGGATGTAATTCAGAGGTCTAGAAGCCTTGTTTTGGGGACAAGGAGCCGTTGGTTCAAATCCAACCATCCCGATTCGCCCCTGTGACGTAATTGGAAAACGTGGCAAGCTCAAACCTTGCATTTACAGGTTCAAATCCTGTCAGGGGTATTTTTAAAAGCTAATTTTTGTTTTTGATGCTGGGGCGGCGCACACCCGTGTTTTCTAAACATGGGTTAGCCGCCCCAAACTTATAGTACTATATAAAAAATAGTGCATATGGTATATTAACGGGTGGAAGTAAAACACGGTAGGGGTTATGTTTACGCAATAGAATACCATATAGTATGGTGTAGCCAGTACCG
>JAAUUT010000102.1 GCA_012031035.1 Candidatus Altimarinota bacterium
GCAATTTCTCTGGTATTAAGATTTATTAACATAATGGAATGTATAAAAAATTTAAAACTGGTGTAAAAACTGGTGTAAAAAAGGTGAAATGGTTGACTGGCAAGACTTTCTTGAGGTCTCCAACACCGGATGTCGAGGGTTCGAGTCCTTCAGGGCGCGTTAAGCGGAAACCTTTACTTCACAAGGGTTTCCGCTTTGTTATTTTGGGAATTGATTCGCGATCGCAGAAATCCAGTACAAATAAATGCAGCTATTTTAGACCATCTGAAATTACGTTAGAGCGCAAAAATATTGCTTTATCTTGACTATTCAAAGAGAGAAAACATCATTTCTGCTTCAACCGTCAACCGATCGTCTACCGTTGCTTTTCCCTGCATTTTAGCAATTCGATTGAGCTTAAATGACAGTAATTCTACTTCCATTACAATGCGATCGCAGGAATAACCGGGCGGCGAAAACGTGCCTTATCAATTCCCGCGAAAGCAAAAAACTTACCGTTCATCCCAGGAAGTTGAGTTAATATCACGCCACCAACTTGTGCCATTGATTCTACCTGTAAGACTCCAGGCATAATTGGACGACCGGGAATGTGTCCGGGGAAAAATGGCTCGTTAAAGGTGACATTTTTGATTCCTACTGCGCGTTTTCCAGGAACGTAATCGATAATGCGATCGACGAGAGCAAAGGGATAGCGATGAGGAAGTAATTGATGGATTTCTTCTACTGTAAAAGTCGTTTTTAAGGTTGAATTTTGTTCTTGTTCTAGGTTGTTAGTATTGGTATCAATGGTAGTGGACATTATTCAATAATTAATAATTAGGTTTCAATTTTTCTTAAAGCTTTTGCCAATTGAATATGTAATTTATGGCTCGCTTTGTAGGCGAGGAAGTGAGCGATAGGAATTTTTCCGAGCAAACTTAAATCCCCTACTAAGTCTAAAAGTTTATGACGAACTGGCTCATTTGCAAACCGCAAAGGAGGATTTAACCAACCAGACTCGTCGCAAACCAAAGCATTCTCAAGACTACCCCCCTTAATCAATCCCGCCTGTTGTAGCTGTTCGATTTGGTCGGCAAAGCCAAAAGTTCGAGCAGGCGCGATCGCATTAGCAAAGCTTTCTAGCTTAGGATTCCAACTGTACCATTGATTGCCTATTGCTGCATAAGAAAAATCAATCCCGTAAGTAAAGCGTATCTCGCTTGCGGGTAAAGCAGCTACAAAAGCATCGCCATCTTGAATCCAGACGGGGGAAACGGGGAGACGAGGAGACGGGGAGACGGGGAGACAGGGAGACGGGGAGGTAATGCCAACACTTGCGATCGCATCCGTCCAATTCTTAGCAGAACCGTCGAGTAGCGGTACTTCTGCCCCATCAATTTCAAGGCGAGCATTATCTATGCCACTAGCGATCAAAGCAGCAAGCAAATGTTCTACCGTACGAACCGCGCCCCCATCAGTAGCAAGTTCGGTAGAAAGCGTCGTTTGACGAACTGCATCCACATTGGCTCGAATAATGGGTTGTTCGGGCAAATCCACCCGTACAAAGTAACGCCCTTCTCCTGGGTTAGCTGGTATTACACGCACTTGAGTTTTTACCCCAGAATGCAGACCGATTCCCGACAGAGCAAACGATTCTTTAATCGTATATTCCATTGATTTGCCAATTAGTAATTGGGAGGTAGCACGCCATGCGCCTCTACTGATAACTGATTAAAACCTTTCTCCAATTCCAAAATGAATGCGAGAATCTCCTTGGTCGTTCCATCCATAGTCTATCCGAATTGGGCCGACAGGAGAATTGATCCGAACGCCAAGACCATAGCCAAAACCGCTACCAGGCAAGTCTCGAACGCCTGAAGGATTTCCTGGTACTCCATCCCCCGATCCTAGAGTAGTGCCGTAATCGACAAATAGCGCAGCGCCGAGGAAAGAAAGAATCGGAAAGCGATACTCTGCCGTTGCTTGGACATAGGTACGACCGCTACCTAATTCTCCCTCGCCGTAACCGCGTACCGAGTTACTACCGCCGAGTACAAACGCTTCATAAGGTGGTAAATCGCCTAAAACCGTCCCTCCTTGAACGTTAAAAGCAAATGCTTGGGGTAGTTCTTCTTCTGTAAAACCAAAGTTAATAAAATCAACTGGGATATAGTAGCTATAGCTTGCTCTCAAACGATTCAAGAAAATGTTTCCCGAACCGAGGGGGATGCTTTGCTCGACTCCCAAACGTAGAAGAGAACCGCTAGTAGGCTGGGTGCTGTTATTGCGAAAATCTTGAGTAGCACCAAAGCTAAGCAGAAAGAGATCGTCTTCGCCGCTAGGATCGAAAGCCAGATCTTGAAATCCATCGTCTTCCGAAGATCTGGGTGCAATTTCCCCATCGGCATTTTTAAGCTGGACGCGCTGATAGCTAAATCCGGCCGACAGTCTCCAATCGGGTCTGGTATAGGGATTTTTAGCAAGGGGACGAGCAAATGTAATACCGCCTCCGGTACGAACGACGCGCGGACTATCGTCGCCATTATCTGTTGTCAGGCGCGTATCATCTCCGTCAAACACTAAAGAAATCGATTGACGGCGGAAGATATTGAGAGTGTAAGATGTGCGATAGGGATCTCCGCCAATCCAAGGATCGGTAAAACTTAAGTCAAAAAGTTGCTCTCGGCTTCCTATTTGTAGTTCTGCCCCTAGCGTTTGGTTGTTACCGCCTAGATTCTGTTCTTGATAGCTTGCCGTTCCAAAGAAACCGCTATTTGAGCTAAATCCCGCGCCTGCTGCTAGCGAGCCAGTATTGCCCTCAACAATATCGACATTGACGACTACTCGGCGTGGGTCTTGTCCAGGAGAGAATGACAGTCTAGCATCTTCAAAAATTCCTAAGCCAAAGACGCGCTGAAGATCTCTTTGAGCCGTATTTCGGTTGAAGACATCTCCTGGCTTCAACTCCATTTCTCGCGTTACGATAAAGGGTCGCGTTTTTCCATCGGTTGGCTCGTCTTCTTCATCAAAATATCTAACATCAATATTCTCGATAACCCCTTCAGCAATGATTAGCGTAACAGTACCGTCCTCAGCAACTTGGGGAGATTCAACCACTTGCGCCAAGTCGTAACCATTTTGAGAGTACCACTCGTTTAGTTGTCTGATGCCTTCTTGCAAGTCTCTCAAGTTGAGAATTTTCCCGTACTGCTCTTTAAAGGTTTCCTCTACTACTTTGTCTGGTAAAACGCGCGGTTTTTCGGTGTCAGGAACAGTTCGTATTTGTACGCGCTGCAAATAGGGTTGGGAGCGACGGCAAAAATGACGCGAACTCCTAAAGGCGTATCTTCTGGAGTAACTCGGACGTTAGCAAAGAACCCCGTGGCATAAATGGCATTGATATCTTCTTGTAATTGAGAACGGGTTGCCGTTCGTCCGGGTCGAGTACGAATGGTATTGTAAACGAGATCGGTTAACTCTCGATCTGCACCGCTAACTTCTACTTCTGCTACTAGTACCCGCGATTCTTCCGCAGATTCTTCAGGTGTTCCTGACGGTGGAGTTTCTGGAGATTCGGGTGTAGGAAGTTCAGGAGCAGGTGTTGTCGGCGTTTCTGGGACGGGGACTTGTGGTACAGGCGTTTCTGGAGTTGGTATTTGAGGAACGGGCGTTTCTCCTGGCGCTTCTGGAACCTGGCCGGGAGTATTTTGAGGAGATGGCGCTTCTTGGGTTGGAGGCGCGGGTGTTTCTTCGGATTCAGTTTCTTCTTCGGATTCTGGATCTTCTTCTAAGGCTTCGGGTGATTCTTGGGGTTGAGAATCTTCTTCGGATTCAGTTTCTTGTTCGGATTCTGGATCTGGTGTTTGGGAAATCGAAGGAGCGATTAATGTTTCTAGGGGCGATCGCTCGTCTATTTCTAATTCCTGCTGTGTTTCTGCTAAAACAGAATTGACAATTCTTTTCGACCATGCCGTCTGAGGCTCGATCTCTTGTTGTTTTAAAGCGTCTCTCGTTTCTTGGAGGAGAGTGGCTTCTGTCCCAGATAAGCTTGGGTCAGCGGTTTCTCCTCTGGCTGAGTTAGATAGATTGAGAACGGCTGTCGTCACGAAAAATAGCAAAATAAGAGGCGACAGCTTCACGTTCCTGATTTCGTTGAACACTTCCACACACCAAAAATAAACACCACTAACGATTGTCTACTAAGACTAACGAACTATAACAGACTTTTGTCATTCCGATCGCAAGCAAAAAATCTCAAAAAAGACTGAGATGCTTCACACAGACTACCCATAAGCGATCGCCAAGGGTTCGGCATGATAGTTAACTGTATAAGTCTTAGTTTTTTGTTGGCGATCGCCGCTTGGCATTGCCCGCAGAAGAATCGCACTTAAACAATCCACATTAGTCTAATAACATACCATAGAGATCGTTATTCCCCTATGATTCAGACTATACATAGCCTGTCATGGTTCCACCCCTAACAGGTTACACTAAAAAATATTTAAGTTGCCAATTGTGACTGGTGACTGGGAGAACGGGAAATCGAGAAGCTATTAAATCGAAATCCTAACCGCCAATTTACCATTCACCCTTACGAGCAATTTGTTCTAAGACTCGTTGCTGAACCCGTTGATAGGCTGATTCAATTTCTCCTAAATCTCGTCGAAATCGGTCTTTATCCATAACTCTCGCGTTGATATCGCTCTCGGCTTTGTCCCAGAGACGACAAGTGTCGGGACTAATTTCATCGGCCAAGAGCAAGCGCTGTTGAGAGTCTAGCCCGAATTCAAGTTTAAAATCGACTAAAGTAATGTCGCAGCGATCGAAAAACTCGCTCAAATGTTGATTGATTTTGAGCGTCACAAATTTAATTTGCTCGATTTGTTCGGGAGTGGCTAGCGCTAATATAGTTAGGCGATCGCTTGTCAAGAGAGGATCTCCCAACTCATCGTTTTTTAGATAAAATTCTACTAAAGGAAAAGGTAAAATTTTTCCTTCCGGCAAACCTGTCTGTTTGCAAAGACTTCCTGCCGCAATATTTCTGACCACGACTTCAATAGGAATAATTTTAACGGCTCGGACGCGCATTTGGTTGGGAGCGGGGCGATCTACATAATGGGTAGAAATTCCCAAAGTTTCTAACCATTCAAATAAAGCGGCTGAAATAGCACAGTTTATCTCGCCTTTCCCCTGAATCTGTCCTCGTTTTTGAGCGTTAAATGCGGTTGCATCATCTTTAAAATAAGTCAGGAGAATTTCTGCATCGTTTGTCGGATACAGAATCTTAGCTTTGCCTTCATAAAGTTTTTCTACCATAACAATATTCTATTAATTTAGGGTTGACGACTCGATATCGATAAGGAAATTAGGACAATTGTAGACCTTCAACTACTCTAAAAACTTACTATCTGGAATAGTTAGAAGCTTTTTGTTAAAATTAGATTAATGTTTAGTTAAAGAAAGGTTAACAAAGTTACCGAACGACTTAAACACTAATCGGAGTTACGCTCAATAGAATTATGAGAGGGGGCTAGATAGGAAGGATAACAATGGCCAATAATCGAGACAAAGAAAATTTTTTGTATCCTCGCAGTTCTTATCGGGGTGATGTAAAGCCAGAAAATCTGGTATTTAACGCTAATTTACAAGAATTTGCTCAGCGAGTCAGTTACATCTGTAATTTAGAAACAGGTGGTAAAGTCGCTCCCGAAGATGCTTACAAACAAATTAAAGCGTTGTGGAAGCAAATCAAACAAAGTAAAAAAGAGCTAGGAATTGGGGAAAATCCTTTTAAAAACGATGAAGATGGAGAAAATCCCTCTAATTTGTAAAGACAGTCTTTGAAGCGTAGCAGATAGTGGAACAAAGGGCGAATAATGAATGACACTGATAACTGATGTACAGACGCGATATATCGCGTCTCTAGCAATAACTGATTACTGAAATGTCTCGTTCTAAAGCCCTACAGTATTACATATTCGCTCGCCTGCTACTCGCTCCATTGATGTTATGGACAATTATCACCTTAGTCTTTTTACTGATGCGAGCTACCCCAGGAGATACAGCCGATGCTATTCTGGGAATCGCGCTCCTGAAGAGGCAAAAAGAGCGCTCAGGGAACAACTTAACTTAAATCGTCCGATTTGGCTTCAGTATTTAGATTATCTCGGCAATTTACTGCGCTTCGATTTGGGGACATCGATTACTAGCAAAGGCGTATCTGTGTGGGAAGTCATTCGAGAGCATTTTCCCGCTACAGGAGAGTTAGCTTTCTATAGCACGGTTGTTGCTGTTGTCGTCGGAATTGGGATTGGTATTTTTTCTGCTTCTCGTCCTGGAAGTGCTTTTGATGTTGGCGGACGGCTATTTGGTATCGTTACTTACTCTTTGCCCATCTTTTGGGTAGGAATGATTCTACAATTGATTTTCTCGGTGCAGCTTGGTTGGTTTCCTTTGGGAACCCGTTTTCCCCTCAGCGAAACGCCTCCTGCGATGATAACGGGATTGTATACAATTGATAGTCTTTTAAGTCTCAATCTCGGTCAATTTCTTACAGCTTTATATTATTTAGCCATGCCATGCGTGACTTTGGGAGTTCTTTTGAGCGGTATTTTTGAGAGAATCGTGCGGGTTAATTTGAAGCAAACTCTGCAAGCGGATTATGTGGAAGCAGCGAGAGCAAGAGGCATTCCCGAACGAAAAATCCTATTCTCTCATGCTCTCAAAAATGCTTTAATACCAGTTATAACCGTCTTGGGATTGACTTTTGCTTCTTTGTTAGGTGGGGCGGTTTTAACAGAAGTAACTTTTTCTTGGCCGGGTTTGGGCAATCGGTTGTACGAAGCGATATCCTTGCGAGATTATCCAACGGTGCAAGGAATTATGGTCTTTTTTGGCGCAATTGTAGTATTTGCTAGCATTTTTATCGATATTATCAATGCCTATATCGATCCTCGGATTCGTTATTAATATAGATATAAAATACCTACGCGATCGCGAACTTTGGAAGTTATAGTGAGTCTAAATGAATAATAATATAGTGCGAGTATCCTGCACGTATGAGTTAGAATCTCGCACTACAGAAAAATTCGCATTCACCAATCAAATAGACTCGCTATAGAAGATTAATTAATATCTTATTAATGAACTTGTGAAACAACTTATAATCGCGCTTCTTGGTGGAATTTTAATGGGCATTACACCTGCACCTATTAATGCTTTTTATTTGGCTTGGGTTGCTCTTATTCCACTCTGGATATTAACGGTTAAACCTCAAAAAATAAGGATTAATTTTTTGGGAAAGAAAGAATTTTTAGCACCTATTTTAAATGAGAAAATTTTGATTTCTTTAGCTTGGGGATGTGGCTATCACGGGTTAGCTTTATTTTGGATTACTGGCGTTCATCCCATGACTTGGATGGGAGTGCCTTGGTTAGCAAGTTTAGCGATCGCGTTTTTTTGTTGGTTCTTTATTACCTTTTGGGGAGCCGCTTTAGTTGTTACTTGGTCGTTAGGAATGACCTTTATAACAAATTTTAAAATTAAACTTAATACGTTTGTAAGAGTGTTAATTGGCGTAGCTTTTTGGTGCGCTTTAGAATCGATTTGGAGTCATGGGGCTTTGTGGTGGAGTTCTTTATCTTATACTCAAAGCCCTCATAATTTAGCCATTTTACAACTCGGTCAATTATCCGGTCCTTCCACAATTACAGCTTCAATTGTTGCTATTAATGGATTAATAGCCGAAGCCTTTATGTTAAGCGATCGCAAAAGTAAACTAGCTAAAATTTGGTTATTAAGTTTGCCTGTAACTATTTGCTTTTTTTTACATTTATACGGCTTTTATCTTTACAAAATTCCCATCGAGCGATTTAGCGAATCTGCCATAAAAGTAGGAATTATTCAAGGAAATATTCCAAATTATATTAAGTTTACTGCTGAAGGTTTTCGCAAAGCAATTAATGGCTATACGAATGGATACAAAATTTTGGCAGATAAAAAAGTTGATGCGGTTTTAACGCCTGAAGGTGCTTTACCTTTTTTTCCAGACGATTTAATGCGCAGTCCCATCGTTTCAGCGATTCAAGACAAAGGGGTTGTTGCTTGGATAGGATCGTTTGCAGGGAAAGAACTGGGTTATGTGAATACCTTATATACAATGACTGGTACGGGCGAGATTTTTAGCCGCTATCACAAAGTTAATTTAGTCCCTTTCGGAGAATACATTCCTTTTCGAGAAATTATTGGTGGTGTAATTCGACGCTTGTCGCCGTTGGACGACCAACAAATTCCAGGGAATTCAAACCAGATATTCAACACGCCTTTTGGACGAGCAATTGTAGGGATTTGCTACGATTCTGCTTTTGCAGAACACTTTCGCCGTCAAGCAGCACGAGGAGGCGAGTTTATCATTACAGCTTCTAATAATGCTCATTATAGTGCAGCGATGCCCGCCCAACACCACGCGCTAGATGTTATGAGGGCGATCGAAACTGACAGATGGGCTGCTAGAGCGACTAATACAGGGTATTCTGCTATTGTCGATCCTCGCGGTAATACGTTATGGATTTCTGGAATTAATACTTATGAAATTCATCATGACACGATTTATCGACGGCGATCGCAAACTTTATACGTTAAATGGGGAGATTGGTTAACCGTTGTTTTATTAGTTTTAGGCGTTATTAGTTATTTGTTTGGTGCAATTTATAAAGAGACAACCTATGGCGATGAAGCATGGTAGTATAAATGTGGTTTAACATAATACTAAAATGCAATTTATATAAAGAGACAAGCTATGGCGATGAAACTTGAAAAGGTCGTTCCTTTTGGGAGATCTTTAGATGAGTATATAAAAATGTTTGCTCTCTCAGAAGCAGATTTGCAAAAGCGCATTCTTGGTGTTGGCGATGGGCCAGCAAGCTTTAACGCGCAAGCAACAAAAATGGGGAGTAAAATTACATCAATCGATCCTATTTATCAGTTCGACAAAGAAGAAATTCTAAAAAGATTTAATGAAGTTGTCGATAATATTATCGAACAAATTAAAGCTTCTCCTAATGATTGGGTATGGTCGTATCATAAATCGCCTGACGATTTGCGAAACAATAGAGTTAAAGCTATTGAAGAATTTATTAGCGATTACGATCGCGGCCAACAAGAAAGTAGATATCAACTCGGAGAACTTCCAAAACTCAAGTTTCAAGATAATCAATACGAACTAGTTTTATGTTCGCACTTTCTCTTTTTATACTCCGAACATTACGATTACCAATTTCACTATGAATCAATCTTAGAAATGTTGCGAGTTGGCAAAGAAGTTCGGATCTTCCCACTTCTAACCCTGATGTTAGAACGTTCTCCCCATTGCGATCGCCTTATTCGAGAATTAAGCAATAAAGGTTACACCGTTAAGATAACTAAAGTTGAATACGAACTACAAAAAGGCGGGAATGAAATGCTTTCGGTCGCCAATCCAATATAGAGTAAGGACGCGATCGTATTAATCTAATAACCAAGTTTCATCCCAAGGTGCGCCGCCGATTTCTAAACCGCACAACTCAGTCTCTGCTTTGAGAAGCATTTTGCCATCGATTTCGCGTAACTCTAGCGTTAGCTGACCGTTCATTGTATCCCGACAGCGAAAGCACAAACCGTCTTCTGTTGGTACGCGCACCCAAGTTCCCGCGCGATCGCTTTTTCCTATCAGTTTTACTTCAAAGCGATCGTTTCTTGCTTGCATTTCCCATTTTCCCCAAGGTTCCACTTTCCAAGTAACTTGAGAATTCCAAGGAACGAATTCATAAAATTTGCCTTGGTAATGAAGACAGATCAAACCAACCGATTCCATCCACCACAATACTTTTCGTTTTCCTCCGCCAGCAGTTAATGCTAAATCTGGTTCGTTGATAAAACTATTGCAATTAATCCAAAACCATTTTTGTGGAAAGGAACGACCCCAATTTTTTTCGCTGTAGGCGGGTGCATTGCTAAACTCGTAGCGATCGCCATTCCAATCGATCCAACCCGTCGCTAAGCCATGAGCCATCAATATTTGCCATCCTGGTTCAAAAATTGGCAAAAAGGATAATAAACCACCCGTAGCTTGCTGAAATGACTTAGGATCGCCCCAACCGTAAACTGGTTCGATTTCGTAATGCCAGCGACAATAGAACTGACTGCCTGGATCTTTGAGATAGCCTTGATTGAAATAAGCAGTTGCTTGATATCCTTCGGGGATTTCTTCGTTGGAAGTAACAGGATAGATGAGTTGAGGCGGATAGTTAGCTTGTTTTTTTCGCCAATGTCCCAACCCTAAAATATCTCGATCGCACCAAAAATTTGCTAGATCGGGAAAAGTCCGACACAGATAGCGATCTCCTGCGCCGAGAATTTGTGCTGCGCCGCCGCTATGAGGTCTTCCGCCGATGGGATCGTCAATCGAATACATAAAGCCAAAGCTTTGGCTGCATTCGGGTATAGTAACGCGATAATACCACCCTTCAAAAAAGCGATCGCTACTTCCGTCCCAATGATAGCCGCTATGAGGAGTTTGCAGAGGATTGAACATAGGTTATTGTAGCGGGAATCTTCATTCCGACATTTGAGATAAAATCCGAGCCAATTGTAACGCCTCATCCACCGTCGCAATTTTGCCTTCAATAAAAGCAATTTGCAATTCGGTTAATAATTTACCGACCATTGGACTGGGTGGAATCCCAAGACGATCGATTAAAGTATTTCCCTTGACAATTGACTTGGGATGTGCAACAGAATCGTTCGGATCGAAATAGCGTTGAGCCAACATCGCGATCGCCGAGAGATCTACCCCTCTAGCTAGTGCTAGCAGCGCCAAAGGGGGAAAAACATCTCCGAGTCCCAAAAAGAAAAAATACTGCTCTCTGAGGTTCATAGAAGCCCCACTGCGTTGAAGTTGCGGTAAGTATTTGAGGGAAGTGGTAATGGTGCGGACGGTTGCGCGAGGATATTTTAAGTGAACTAGCTCTAATTCTGCCTCTTCTGGAGCGAATGAGACAAGATTGGCTAATTTAGCTGTCTCAATGGTTTCTGGAGCAAGGGAGTAGGCGTGACGAGCGCAAATCTCGGAAAATACACTAGCTGAATATTCTACTTTGTCAATTTGTTGTAATTTTTCTGCTGTGACATTTTTTAGCCAAGATTGTAGCAAGCCGTCTTCCCACGCTGCTGTTAACCAATAAGTTCCCCTTGGATTAGCCAAGAGATAGCCTAACTCGTTTTGTACCCTTTCTGCTGCTATTTTGCTCAAGCGAGGGGCTAATTGACGAATGGTTGCTCTAGTAGCCTCATCAATGCTGAAATTAAGTTGGGCAGCTTGACGATACGCTCGCAATAACCGTAAAGGATCGTCACAGAGGTTAGTTTGAGATACCATTCTTAAGCTACGTTTTTGAGATCGACCAATCCGCCTAAAGGATCGATTAATTCCTCGCGACGGGGATTATATGCGATCGCATTAACGGTAAAATCTCTTCGTCTGAGATCTTTTTCTAAACTGTCTCCCTCTTGTTGGGCAAAATCTACCGTCCCTTGCTTAAAGATAACTCTAGCAATCCGCCTTTGTTCGTCTAAAACGACAAACCCCGCTTTATAGCGATGGGCAATTTCTCTGCCCACCTCTACCGCTAATTCTGGCAAGACAAAATCTAAGTCTAAATAATCTAGGGCGCGATCGAGTAGAGTATCGCGTACTGCACCGCCTACTAAACAAGCAGTAGACGGCAAACAGTCTAAACTAAAAGGCAAATGATTTCCAAGTAAATAACGCTAATTTTTTTTGCCAAAACATCCAAAACTTAACAAAAGTATACCTAAAGAATTAGCCATTATTGGCCCGCGCGAGCTAGATTAACAGAAAAGCGGGATACAATTAGGGTCATGTGTATTTGTGTTAATTGCTATTTTGTCGATCGCTGCACGACCTATCATGCAGTAGAAGGTCAGCATCAACAACTTCATTTAACAGACAATCCTGATTTCGAGGCCAACGAACCCACCATTAATGTCAACATTCGGACAAAAGATGATTATATCGAAATGGAGTGGGATGTGGTTGGTTGCAACAGTTTCTTACGCGAAACTGGTAAATGGGTAAAACTTCGTCCCGGCGAAGCCGTACCAACTTAACAGTTAGTTATTTGTCCTTTGTCCTTTGTCACTTGTCCTTTGTAATCAATAATTAATGACCGATGACCAATGACCAATCGCCCGATCGCATTGACACTTCTATCTAAATCGCGTCAAGATGTGATTAAGAGAAGTAAACCTTTGTAAAGATCGGGTTGCATGTCGTTAGAAATTTTGTCTGTAGAGCGGATTCAGGAAATTTCCCATCAATACGGTTATTGGGCAGTTGCGATCGGGATTGCGCTGGAAAATATGGGCATTCCGCTACCTGGGGAAACCATAACTATTGTTGGTGGTTTCCTAGCTGGTAGCGGCGATTTAAATTATTGGTTAGTCTTAGGAAGTGCTATTTTTGGCGCTTTTATGGGGAGTAATTTCGGCTACTGGGTTGGCGAAACTGCTGGTTGGGCTTTTATCCTTAAAGCAGGGCGCTTCTTGGGCATTCAGGAAAAACAATTAGAAGAGGCTAAAAATAAGTTTAGTCAAAAAGCTTCCAAGGCAGTATTTTTTGGTCGTTTTATTTTATTGCTGCGAATTTTCGTTGGCCCTTTAGCAGGAATTACTAAAATGCCTTACCTGCAATTTTTATTGTGGAACCTTGGTGGGGCAACCCTTTGGGCTTCTGTTATGGTGACGCTATCATTCTTCTTTGGACGATTGCTCCCATTAGAGCAACTCATTAACAAATTTGCCCAATTTGGTATTCTCGCTTTGGTAATTGTTATAGCTTGGCTGGTTATTCCTTTTTGGTATGAGTCTCGCAAGCTTAAACAAGAACTCGAAAAATAAAAAACAATTGTTCGTTATTTTATAAAGTTAAAAACACCGAAGACAACTTCGGTTTTTTTATTCAGTAAACCCTTTATCCTAAATATTTTTGCACTACTTCTAAAAACTCAGCACAAGAAAACGGTTTAGTTAGGTAGTCAGTTGCACCAACCATTCTAGCCTTAGCGCGATCGAGAAATCCAGTATTCCCCGTCATCATCACTACGGGTTTTGTTTTAAGTACAGAATGATTTCTAATTAAACGACAAAGTTTATAACCATCGATTCCAGGCATATTTACATCCATTAAAATTAAATCGGGAACAATCCGAATCAGTTCTCTTGTTGCTTGGATAGGGTTTTTAATTAAAAAAACTGAATAATTAAGCTTTTCTAAAAAGCGCTCAATTTCTTGAAGAATGAGAGGACTATCATCAATACATAAAAGTTTATAAGGCTGTTGAGAAAGTTCTTGCAAGCTTCCATCAAAAACTGTTAATTTATCTTCTTTCAATAAATTTTTTAAAGTTTCCCATGTTGCTTGTGGATGTTCGGCAAACCAGCTTTCTAACATGGGAATAGCGTGTAAAGGCTGAATTTTAAAACGCATTAGCATAATCGCTAATATTTCTTTTTTAAGATTCATTGATTATGAAGATAAACATTACTTTTTCCTTATCTTTATTATGCTAACCTGCGGATTGTCAAGCTGCTGCGCGGAGTGCAATCGCGATCGATGAAAAAATCACATTATATAATTACAAAATTAAATAAGTAGAACGAGACAATAATAAAGCGGGCATACTCTACCCGCTTTCAAGATTAAATCGATTTTCAATCGCTAACTACACGCTCTGAGTTTGTTTATCTTTTGCCAAGAATTTTTCTAACTCCGTTAGCGCTTCCGCATCTACTTTAGTTTGCATCGGACAGAATTTAGGTCCGCACATCGAGCAAAATTCCGCAGTTTTATAGATATCCGCCGGCAAAGTTTCGTCGTGATATTCTCTCGCTCTTTCGGGGTCGAGGGATAATTCAAACTGACGATTCCAATCAAAATTATAGCGAGCGGTTGATAGTTCGTCATCGCGATCGCGTGCGCCCTGACGATGGCGGGCAATATCCGCCGCGTGTGCGGCAATTTTATAGGCAATTAACCCATTGCGCACATCTTCCGCATTAGGAAGTCCCAGATGTTCCTTGGGAGTAACATAGCACAGCATCGCCGTTCCGTACCAACCTGCTAAAGCAGCACCGATAGCAGAGGTAATATGATCGTATCCTGGGGCAATATCCGTCACCAGAGGCCCTAGCACGTAGAAAGGTGCTTCGCTACACTCTTCCATCTGCTTTTTGACGTTAAACTCGATTTGATCCATCGGAACGTGTCCCGGCCCTTCTACCATCACTTGTACGTCATGTTCCCAGGCCCGGCGAGTCAGTTGTCCGAGGGTTTTTAATTCCGATAGTTGCGCTTCATCGGAAGCATCGTGCTGACAGCCAGGACGTAGAGAATCGCCTAAACTGAAAGAAACATCATACTTTTTAAAAATTTCGATGATGTCGTTGAAGTGAGTATAAAGTGGATTTTGTTTGTGATGATGGAGCATCCATCGGGCAATGATTCCACCGCCGCGAGACACAATCCCCGTGATACGGTTTCTGACAAGCGGTAAATATTCAATCAAAATCCCTGCATGGATGGTCATGTAATCGACCCCTTGCTGGGCATGTTTTTCGATAATATGGAGGAAGTCATCGGGGGTTAAATTTTCGATTTTGCCATGCACGCTTTCTAGTGCTTGGTAAATAGGAACCGTCCCGATAGGGACTGGTGAGGCATTAATAATCGCGGTGCGAATGATATCTAAATTGCCCCCGCCAGTAGATAAATCCATGACGGTATCAGCGCCATATTTGACCGATAAATTGAGTTTCTCGACTTCTTGGTCGATACTAGAGGAATTAGGAGACGCGCCAATATTGGCATTGACTTTGCATTTAGAAGCAATACCGATACACATCGGTTCTAAATTGACGTGATTAATATTCGCAGGAATAATCATTCGTCCCCGCGCCACTTCGTCACGAATTAACTCAACGGATAAATTTTCCCGTTTGGCGACGTGTCGCATTTCTTCGGTTATTAATCCCTGACGCGCATAGTGCATCTGCGATACATTATCTTGTCCGCGTCGCTTAGCAACCCATTCTGCTCTCATATTGTTATTCCTCAATAAACAGCTTCCCTCCGCTGGTATTACCCAGTCTCAGGTTCTAAGGGACTGTCTCAGCCTGGACGATACCAGACACCCCTAGCTATGCAAGCATTGTATTACTAAAATTGCGCTATGTTTATTAATTTTTATCAATTTCTAGATGAGTTACTACGAAACTTAATTTTAAAAAATCCTAAACATTAAGTTTATACCAATTTTTTGTTCTAAACGTGCGACCTCCTAAAACAGTTATCAAGCTGATTGATAACTGTTTAATTCCTGAAATACAAGACTTATTTAAAATCAATTTTTTGTATGCTTGAATACAATTTTACTTTCTTAATTGAAAGCGGATTTTCTTATCAATAATTTATGAGATCAAAAAATACATAGCATGAGACCGATCTTTCTAAACCCTTATTTTAAAAGACGCGATCGCATTTTTTGTCGTTCGACTAGTTGTCTTTTTGTTATTTTTTGCTGTAATATTTAGACATATTTTTTGGCGAACTTAAATCGATTGACACGCGCTAATTAGTAGCAGTCTGAGCCAGACGAAGTAACCTGTTGTTCCTCAACCATGCGATCCAATTTCCAAAATTTTTACTTTTAGGAGTAAGAACAATGAGCGAACTTAACCTCAAAATTCTTTTTGTTTCTGGAATTGTAGCTTGGTCAATTATTCGTTATCCCTATGAAAAGAGGAACAGACAAAACAAAATAGTAGACGAAAGAAAGCTAAAACTGCAACCATTGTTACTACTTTTGCGCTTATGGGAATGCTAATGCTACCGATAGTAGACACGTTTACTTCTTGGCTGAGTTTTGCGGATTATAAGCTTCCTATCTGGGCGAATTGCGTTGGTATTTTGTTATATTTTGTGGCTACAGGATTGTATTGGAAAACTCACCGCGATTTGGGACGAAACTGGTCGCCTACCTTGCAACTAAGAGAAGGGCATACGCTAATTACAACCGGCATCTACAAAAATATACGCCATCCTATGTATACATCAATATGGTTGTGGTGTCTGGCACAACCATTATTACTTCAAAATTATATTGCTGGTTTAGCAGGTTTAATTACCTTTGGAATCATTTATTTTCTTCGTGTTTCTAAGGAAGAAAAAATGATGCTCGATCGCTTTGGCGATAAATACTTCAATTATATGAAGCATACGGGTAGAATCCTTCCTAAATTATTTGCTAAAAAAGTTTTGCAAAAGGACTGTGTGTAAGTTAGAAATCCGTACAGAAAAAATAGTGAGTCATCTTCTTTTGCATTATCTTAAATAAGCGGATAAGGGTTGAAGGTCTCCCTTCTTCCCTTTCCTAAAAACGATGCGTAACAGTTTTCTTATTACACGACTTAAGCCTTACTGCGAATAACCAACTCAAAAATATTGCTCAAATTGAACACTCAAGACATCGATCGCCTATTAATTTCTGTGTTAATGTTTTGTGCAGATTGATTGCAATCATGTCATCAACTGAAGAAGCCTAGCCTTCGTCTTAACTGGCTTTTCCCTCAATCTACTTAACCCGAATTGAGGTTAATTAGACAACTCTTTTACCTGAGAAACCAACTGAGCGACGACATCTTGAGCGCTCCCAAAAAGCATTAACGTTTTATCCTTGTAGAATAGTTCGTTATCGACTCCGGCAAAACCCGTTCTCATGCTGCGCTTGATGACGATTGTATGCTGCGCTTTATCTACGTCTAGAATTGGCATTCCGTAAATAGGACTACTCGTATCGTGTCGGGCGGCTGGGTTGACGACATCGTTCGCACCGATAATTAAGGCAACGTCAGTGCGATCGAAATCGGGGTTGATATCGTCCATGTCGTAAAGTTGGGTGTAGGGCACATTTGCCTCGGCAAGTAACACGTTCATGTGCCCCGGCATTCTTCCCGCGACGGGATGAATAGCATATTTAACCTCTACGCCCATTTTTTCGAGTTGAGCGGCGAGTTCTCGAACGCCGTGTTGTGCTTGAGCGACAGCCATCCCGTAACCGGGTACAATGACCACAGAACGAGCATAACCTAACATCATCGCGCCTTCTTCGGGATCGACAGAGCGTACTACCTTATCTTGCTGCGCTCCCATTGCTCCCGCCACAGACGTTCCATCGCTGCCAAAGGCGCTAAAGAGGACGTTAGTAAGGGAACGATTCATGGCTTTACACATAATTTCTGTCAAAATAATGCCAGAAGCTCCTACCAACGCCCCCGCAACAATGAGCATATTATTTGCCAAGATAAAACCTGCCGCACTCGCTGCCAAACCAGAGAAAGAGTTTAACAGCGAGACAACGACTGGCATATCAGCGCCGCCAATCGGCAGCACGAACATTACGCCGAGTATCAGAGAAATTCCAACTAAAATGAGGAAAATGGTTAGATTTGTCGGATCAAATATTAAATAGCCACTACCGACTAAGAAACTAATCAGCAGTAAAAGATTAAAAGGCTGTTGTAGGGGAAAAGTAACGGGCGCTCCCGTAACGAGTTCTTGTAGCTTAGCAAAGGCCATAACGCTACCCGTAAACGTTACACCGCCAATGAGAATCCCTAAAATCGCAATGATGGTGGCATCTAAAGGGACAGTACCAGTAGATTTTAGCAGTCGCCAGAACTCGCCGACGGCAACCAATGCAGAAGCCGCACCACCTACGCCGTTGAAGATCCCGACCATTTGCGGCATGGCTGTCATTTCCACTTTTTCGGCGGTAATGGCTCCGATGAGAGAACCAATGACAATGCCTACGAAAATTGTCTGATAATTGAGGATCGATCGATCCAGTAGAGTAGCTGCGATCGCGATTAACATCCCGACACCTGCGATAACGTTACCCTGACGGGCAGTAGCAGGAGAACCGAGTTGTTTGAGTCCTACGATAAACAAAGCTGCTGCCGTTAAGTAAGCTAGCTCGATTCCCGTGACTAAATAGTCGCTCATGCTTTTACCTCCTTCTTCTTAAACATTTGCAGCATTCGATCTGTCACCCAGAAACCGCCGACGACGTTAATGGTCGCCAAAATTACGGCAATAAACCCTAAAATCGTCACCAAGTTCCAATCTTTCGATCCCATCACGAGTAATGCACCCACGATGGAGATGCCAGAAATCGCATTCGATCCAGACATCAAAGGCGTGTGCAGCGTTGGCGGAACTTTATTGATGACCTCAAAACCAACAAACGATGCCAACACAAATACAACTAATCCGGTCAGTAATTCTTGACTCATATTGCTTCGATTTATCTTTTAAAATTACACGGCGATTGACAAAGCTTCTAGCACTCGCGCATTGCGGATTTCTCCAGCATGAGTTACACAAGCGCTATCGATGATGTCGTCTTCAAAATTGAGCGCTAAGTTGCCATCTTTAACCAGGTATTGCACCAAGGTCAGGATATTTTTGGCATATACCTGACTTGCATCGACGGGAACTGAAGCAGGAAGATCGATAGGCCCGATAATCGTCACGCCATGTTGCACCACATCTCGGCCTCGTTTCGTACAGGCACAATTGCCACCTTGTTCGGCTGCCATATCGACGATGACAGAACCCGGTTTCATCTGCGCCACCATCTCTTCAGTCACAATTAAGGGCGCTTTTTTGCCGGGAACTTGAGCGGTGGTAATGACAGCATCGGCGCGTTTGATATGTTCGGTTAAAATTTCGCGAACTCGCTCCTGACTTGCCGTTGAGACTTCTTTGGCATAGCCGCCATCGGCTACCGTATTCTCTTCGATGGGAATCTCAATAAATTTAGCGCCGACGCTTTGGACTTCCTCTTTGACCGTCGGACGGATGTCAAAAGCTTCTACTACTGCACCCAGACGACGTGCAGTTGCGATCGCCTGCAATCCAGCAACACCTGCCCCAATGACCAGCACTTTCGCCGGAGGAATCGTCCCTGCGGCAGTGGTCATCATCGGAAACATTCTCGGCAGATGCGCAGACGCTAACAAAGTCGCTTTGTAGCCAGCAATATTTGCCTGGGACGACAAAGCATCCATGCTTTGGGCGCGACTGGTGCGGGGAATGAGTTCTAAACTAAAGGTTGTAATCTGGCGATCGGCTAATTGTTTGATAAGATTGGGCTTACCTAGGGGATCGACCATGCCGACTAAAACGGCTCCTGGTTTGAGGAAATTAATCTCTGGCTGTCCGTCGCGATCGCCAGGAGGAGCGACTTTAACCAGAATATCAGCTTCTGCCCATAATTGAGCGGGATCGGCAACGATCTTAGCGCCAGCCGCTTCGTAAGCAGCATCCGCAAAATGCGCTCCTACTCCTGCTCCCGTCTCAACTAAAACTTCCAAACCTCCTTTAACTAATCGGGCAACAGTATCCGGTATTAATGCCACCCGAAATTCTCCGATTACAATTTCTTTGGCAACGGCTATCTTCATGATTTTTCCTTAATTTAGACAAAACAATCCGCCTTTCCTTGTTTTGAAAAATACCAGGAAAGGAATTTAGCATTATTTAATTTTTTGAGAGGCTAAAGTTATAGTTTGAGCGAGCGAGCCTCTAAAACTAGATTTTCACGTTTAATCAAGACTAAAAGTTCACGATCGACTTTTTTATAAAGGATTAATGTTTCAGCTACGAGTAGAGATTAAGCGATCGCGTTTCTGGGATAGCGTTTCATCAATTCTTGCACCTGTTCTGCATGGTAAGAACTGCGCGTCAAGGGAGAAGCAACAACTTGTAAAAATCCGATCGCTTCGCCATATTCTCGCCAAGCATCAAATTGAATTGGGGTAACAAATTCTCTAACACCTAAATGCTTTTGGGAAGGTTGAAGGTATTGCCCGATGGTTAGAATATCGCAATCGACGGCGCGTAAATCTCGCATCACTTCCCGAACTTCCTCATCGGTTTCTGAGAGTCCGACCATGATTCCAGACTTAGTATAAACCCAAGGCGCTAACTCGCGGGTACGTTTGAGCAGTTCGAGCGATCGCGCATAATCGCCTTGAGGACGCACTCGCCGATACAAGCGCGGAACGGTTTCGGTATTGTGGTTGATAACTTCGGGTTTAGCTTGTAAAATAGAAGCTAAAGCCTCCCAATTACCGCATAAATCGGGAATTAGTACTTCAATCGTCGTTTGAGGCGAGATAGCACGAATTTCTTCGATACAACGCCCGAACTGAGCGGCTCCACCATCGGGCAAATCGTCGCGATTGACAGAAGTAATAACAACGTGACTGAGTTTTAAACGCCTTACCGCCTCAGCGAGTCGCAAAGGTTCTGTCGGATCGAGAGGTTTGGGTTTTTTCTCAAAATCAATATCGCAATAGGGACAAGCGCGAGTACAAGCAGGCCCCATAATCAAAAAAGTTGCCGTACCAGCATTGAAACATTCGCCGATGTTGGGACACGATGCTTCTTCGCAAACAGTATTAAGTCCTAAATCTCGCAGAATTTCTTTAACGCTACCAACACGCTGCCATTGAGGAGCTTTTACTCTCAACCATTCGGGTTTTACAGTCATCTTTTGAATTATGAACTACGTCTAATGTGAAATTAAAGAAGACAAAAGAAAAGGAAAGCTTCAAAATTAAGTTCAAACAAATCTTGAAAGCTCTCCAATGAAAACTAATCTCAGTATAGACTTTCCCACCCTGATGACTACAATCTATGTCCTGGTTGATGACTGGGGACGGCAAAACCCAAACCCAAACCGAGCAAGAGTAGGAGTTCGACCAAAATTCAGCGAGAGTGAGAGGATAACCTTAGCGTTAATGATGGATTATTTACCCTTTCCTGGAGAAACGCAGTTTTTAGCCTTTATACGAGGAAATTATGGGGAGTAGTTTCTCAACTTACCAGACCAAAGCCAATTTAATCGAAGACTCAGATGACATAGAGCCACCAGATTGAATTTATACGATCCCAGAAATATTTTTCTCTCTTCGATAATAAATCAGTAGCTTAATTGATAAAAATAACATCTTTCCGTTCTGGTAACTGATTAGCTGCTTGTTTAACCCAACGAATTACTGTATTGTGATTAACCTTAGTTATTCTTTCATTTTAAGCGGCGATCGCATTACGCATTCACCAATGCCCACACCGTGTTAAATTTAACTCCAATGACTTTGGTTAAGCTTTTGTTAGATACTTATAAATTTCCCCACCGACTTACTTACTTTCTGCTATCTGACTTATTGGCCATCTCTAATCGAAGCGAATTTGGCTTTGATGAATGTATCCCATTGTGCCGCAAACATCGGTTCTGTACCAGCTATCGGTAGAACCGTAAATGCTAATTTTTCTAACGGAACGCACCGGACAAAGAATGCTTCCTGTAATAGTCGGTTCAGTTCTAACTAATGATGGTGGATTGAAGACAAGTGCAACTTCATTCAATTTAGCTGTCTCTGTTGCTTCTGGTGTTGGTGTCGATTCTGGTTCTTCGGGTTGGGATGTGGGTTCGGGTTCGGGATCGATGGTTGCTTCGGATGTAGGTGTAGGTTCGGGAGCAATTGTTACTTCTGGAGTGGGTTCGGGGGAAACAGTTGGTATCGGTTCGGGTATCAATTCTATTGTAGGCGTATTAACAATGACAGGTGGCGGCACATTTATGGGACGATTTAATAGTGCAATCCCCACTCCTCCCGCGACGGCGAGAGAACCTAATGTAACAGCAATAGGAACGAATTTTGAGGGTTTTGAGACAGTTATCGATTTCCTCGAAGCATTGGCAACAACCGCAGTCGGAATAGTTGAAAGCGGCGATGAGACTGAAGGATCTGCGATCGCCATTAATGCTTGCAAAGCTTCAGAGGCATTTTGATACCGCGACAAATGGTATTCGTGGATTGTTTTGTCAAGAAACTGAGCTAGACTATCGCTAACTGTAGCACGATCGCGCCAAATAATAACTCCCGTATTCGGGTCTTCTGGCAGCGATCGCTCGCAATTCCCGTTAAAGCCTCAATTCCGATTATCCCAACAGCATATACATCACTAGCTAATCTCGGTTTCCCTCTCGCTTGTTCGCTAGGCATATAACCAGGCGTTCCGATGGGAACGGTCATGCTAGTTTTTCCGTGGGAAGTAACTGCTAAAGCGCTAATTTCTTTAACAGCACCAAAATCAATTAATACCAATTTTCCATCGCATTTGCGCCGCATGATATTTGACGGTTTGATGTCCCGATGAATGACATTTTCTCGATGGACGATGGCTAAAACTTCTAAAATTTCCCATAACAGTTTAATGGTTCGATCTTCAGTTAGCGGTTTTCCTGGAAGAAGTTCTTCACTTAATTCTCTTCCATCGATATATTCTTGTACTAAATAAAATTGTCCGTTTTCCTCAAAATGTGCGTATAAACGAGGAATGCGATCGCTTTTTTCCCCAAGACGATAAAGGCATTCTGCTTCTCTCTCAAAGAACGTTTTCGCGATCGATAATGCACTAGGATCGGGGTCTTTGGGTTGTAGATGTTTTACCACGCAGAAAGGATGAGTGGGTAAAGCAATATCTTTAGCCAGGTAAGTATCGCCAAAACCGCCACTACCGAGTTTTTGGAGAATTTGGTAGCGACTCAGTAAAACATCTGACATAGAAAGACAATCTCGTTAAAAAATATTTTATTTCTCGATCCTAGCCGCCTGGTTGATAAATAGTAGGTAGCAAAATTTTAAGGCTTCGCAAGCGGGAAAAGGGGAAGGGAAAAACTTACCTTTATCTTCCTTTCCCTTCTAAATCCCATTCACCAGTC
>JAAUUT010000227.1 GCA_012031035.1 Candidatus Altimarinota bacterium
GTTCGGTTTCAGTTCCCGCAGCAGGGGTTTCGGTTCAGTTCCCGCAGCAGGGGTTTCAGTTTCGGTTCCCGCAGCAGGGGTTTCCATCGTTGGAGTTTCAGTAGCTGGAGTCTCCATTGTTGGAGTTTCAGTGGTTTCCCCTGACGTTGTGGTGCCAGATTCCGATGGCATTTGAGCTACACTAGGCAAACCAAGCATGAGGCTGATGCTGGTAGCACCTAAAAAACTAGCTAAAAGATTGAAAGAAGTGATACGAGAATGAGATTTCATAGAATGCTTCCTCACAGTTTGTGATGTATGCTTATCTGGAAAGTAGCTTGCATTCAGTAGCTTTGTGCCTTAACTGTTGCGAAAGCTATTTGTTTTTTTGAAGTGACTCTTCTGGAACTTTACCCAATCCACTGATTTCCGCACTATCAGATTCAACAAGCTCGCCTTCTAGCGTTTGTTGTTCCAAAAGAAATACTTCTTGGTCATCAGTAGTTTGTTTGTCGCTATTAGCTTCAAGAAATTGGTCAATTGGCTGAAACTCTCGCTTAAAAGTATTTTTTTCCTTAATTTGGGAGCAGGCACCTAACAAAGATACCCAACTAATAACGACTAATAAAGCTCCAATTTTGAATGGCATGAGGGTTTTCCCTAATGTTTTAAAGCTTACGTAAAGACTAACAATGAAAAGTAAAAAACTTGATAAAAATTTTCAGAATCTACCAAGAAAAGGTAAAGTAAGAACTTGTAAGGTTTTTAGCTAATTTTTGGTAATTTTAATGTGAATTGCGATCGCTGACGCTACCATTAAATTGTTAAAAATTAGGTCAGCCTTGCCAGTTAAACTAAAAAGTTTAAAAAAGCAATTTCGGAAAATCTTTAAATTTTATTTAAGATGAGTATTTCCCCTTCACACTCTCTCAAACCTGCTGTTTATTTTATCGGTGCGGGACCTGGCGACCCAGAGTTACTAACCATCAAGGCCCATAAAATTATTGCCAGTGCAGATGTTGTTATTTTTGCCGATTCTCTCGTCCCCAAACAGATATTACAAGATGTGCGTCCCGATGCCGAACTCATTCGCACGGGCAACAAAACCCTAGAAGAGATTATTCCATTGACGATCGCGCGAGTAAAAGCTAATCTTTCTGTAGCTCGAATTCATTCAGGGGATCTCACGCTCTACAGTGCCGTTCGCGAACAAATTCAAGCCCTTGCTGCTGCTAATATTCCTTATGAATTAATTCCGGGAATTAGTGCCTTTCAAGCTGCTGCTGCTAAATTAGAAGCAGAATTAACCGTACCCGATTTGGTACAGACAATTATATTAACCCGTATTGGCGGTCGCGCCTCAGCGATGCCTCCAGAAGAAGAGCTTTCTTCTTTAGCTGCCCATAAAGCCAGTCTGTGCTTGTATTTAGCGGCTCGTCACATTGAAGATGCCCAAGAAAGATTATTGCAACATTATTCCTTAGATACGCCTGTTGCGATCTGTTTCCGCGTTGGTTGGCCAGATGAAAAAATTTGGGTGGTTCCTTTAGAGAAAATGGCGCAGACGACCAAACAACAAAAATTGATTAGAACGACGCTTTATATTATCAGTCCGGCATTAGGAGAAATTAAGGGAGACGCGCGATTGCCCTTCAGCGATCTGAAAAGCCGATCGCGCCTGTATCATCCCGAACATTCTCATCTATTTCGTCCTTTATAATTTTGACGAATAGGCGCGATCGCAATTCATAAGTTAGCTATAAATCTTTTTGGACTTTCTTGGCGTTCTGTGGCTATCTATGATAAATAAATCTCGCACATTTCCCAATCCTCAGTCACCTTTATAATCTTGAGGGGTCGCCAGGATTGGTTTCGGGCGTTCGAGAAGGAGGGGGAATCGGTTCGGGTTCGGGTTCGGGAGGTGGATACGGAGGAGGTAAAGGATCGGGTTGGGGATTTGGAAGAGGAGGGTCGGGTAATGGGCTGGGGTCTGGAATTGGTGGTTGGGGAAGATTTGGAGGAACGCCGATGACAATAATGTTCATGCTTAATCTTATTTTTTAAGCTTCGTTTATTATTTTTTATTGTCCTAATCCAACGATTAACCGACCTCTGTCAAAGGGTCAAACTTTTCATTTAACTTTTTAATTGTCAGTCGTTAAATTTTTCTTCATATTAATCATAATCGTTAACTCTACGATCGCGATCGCGTTGCCAACAACTATAGAACTTATTGGGAATCTATATTGATTGCTAATCTTTTGAGCATAAGTTGAATAAGATAAAGACTAACTATTGATTGCTAATCTTCTGAGCATAAGTTGAATAAGATAAAAACTAACTGTTGTTGTGGCATGGGATAAAGTTCTTTAAAAATTTTCAACTAAACTTTTACTTCTTTCAATAACTGTAGGGGGGCGAATAGTCAATAGCCCATAAGAATTACCAATCACTAATCCCCCATCACTCGTTCATCATATGTTTTGGCCAGGTGAAATAGAATGTCGATCCTTTGCCTAATTGAGAATCTATCCAAACTTCTCCACCCTCAGTTTCTAAGATTTTTTTGACTAGGGATAAACCAATCCCCGTATTTTCTACGACATCGCGAGGTTGCAAGGTTTGAAATAGCGTAAAAATTCTTTCGTGGAATTCTGGCGCAATTCCTGGCCCATCATCGGCGACTGCAAATTTATAATCGTTGGGGCGTTCTTCAACAGCAATTTTAATATGCCCTTGGGTGCGATTGTGATGTTTGATGGCGTTGTCAATAAGGCTGAGAAAGATTTC
Organism: Candidatus Altimarinota bacterium; assembly: GCA_012031035.1. Classification (GTDB taxonomy): domain Bacteria; phylum Cyanobacteriota; class Cyanobacteriia; order Cyanobacteriales; family Microcystaceae; genus Hydrococcus. The sequence continues at coordinate 2,770 of JAAUUT010000227.1, forward strand.
GTGCAGAAATCGTTTTTTGGTTCTCAATACGGGCATTTTGGGGTCGATTTCGATCGCGAATGAAGAAGGCGGCGCGAGAAAATTGATTATTTCTTGTAAAAGGTTTGAAACATCTACCGTTTCTATAGTAGTTTTGAGACGACCGATTCTAGAATATTCTAGCAAGCCATTCATTAAGGCTTCGAGGCGATACACTCGTCCTCTCAACAGCATCATCATGCGCTGACCTTCTTCAGAAAGCTTATCGCAGAGTTCTTCTTCGATCCATTCTGAGAGACTGGCGATCGCTCGCAGTGGGGCTTTAAGATCGTGGGAGGCGACATAGGCAAATTTATCGAGTTCTTGATTCTGTCGCTGCAAATCCAAATTGGTTTTTGTGAGGACGGTACTGATATAGGCGAGTTCTTCGGCGCGTTCTTTGAGTTGATTTTCAGCTTGCTGGCGTTCGCTGAGGTTGCGAATAATGGCGATCCAACGTTTGTCGATGTTAATTTGACTTATAGAAATTTCAATAGGAAAAGACTCGCCAGTCTTTTTATAACCCGTTGTTTGCCAAAGACGATCCAGATGAAGCGGACAGGCATTGAGAAATTGAACTTGTTCTTGCGGATCTGATAGTTGCTTTGTGGGGGTTAGCAACAGTCCCAGGTTTTGCCCGATCGCTTCTGTGGGTTCGTAGGCGAACATCTGGGTAGCGGCACTATTAAACGTTTCAATAATACCATCATTAGTAAGCGTAATTACGCCATCGACGATATTGGTCGTAATCGCTTCAATAAAATATTTGCTCTCAAGCAATTGTAATTCTCGATCTTCTAACTCGCGATCGAGTTGGGTAAATAAATAAACTGCGGCTAAATAAGCAATAATGCTGGCTAGAACGCTGATTACTTGGATTCCCGTTGTAATATTTTCTACTCTGTCTAATTTTTGCTGTTTATGGGCGAGGATATTTTGTTCTTGAGTTTCTAAATTGGCGATCGCAACGCGAAGGCTATCCATTACTTGCTTGCCTTCATTAAGTGCAGTGACAGTCTGGGGTAACTGAATCCCTAGTGGTTTTTGTCGTTCGATGAGCGTTATTCTCTTGGTTAAAATGCTCATCCTCTGCTGTACTAGCGGCTCAATTTTTTCTAAAGCTTGCTTTTGTCGCGGGTTATTTTTTGCCAGTTGTCGAAAGCGATCTAATGCGTTTGGAAGGTTAGTAATTGCTTGTTCGTATGGTTCTAAAAACTCTGGCTCGTAGCTAATATTGTAGCCTCGCACTCCTGTTTCTGCATCGACTAAAATTGTCAAGATTCTATTACTTTGGTCGAGCAATTCCCGCGCGCGATCGATCTGTTTTTTCTGCTCTAATGCTGCCTGTCGCGACCAAATCCACGCGACTAACGTAACAATTAAACACGTGGCTGGAATAGCAATAATAATTGCTCCTCGGTAACTAACTGGCAATCTCGACCAAGGATTATTTTTTCTTTGAAAAGGAAAATAGGTTTGCATCGATCGCATCAGCAGGCCATCTTCTTTATTTATTTTCGGTGGCGTGCTTGCCCAAGCAACCTATATTTAGAGAGATAATTACGTTCCATCAATAGTTTAATTGGCTATTAATTCTAAAGAACTTTTTGGCTGGCTCGGCCACGTAAATCGAAAAGTCGTTCCTTTGCCTAATTCTGACTCTAAAGTAATGTTGCCTCCTTCGGTTTCAATAATTTTTTTAACAATTGATAACCCAATTCCGGTGCTTTCTTGTACGTCTCGCGCTTTGAGTGTTTGAAAAATTCCAAAAACTTTTTCGTGATTTTCAGAAGCTATCCCAACACCATCATCAGTAACAGCGAATTCGTAAGCGTCGCCTTGATTATTGGCTGAAATAACGACTTTCCATCCGGGCGATCG
>JAAUUT010000103.1 GCA_012031035.1 Candidatus Altimarinota bacterium
AACGAGATTTGTCATTTGTTATTTGTCCTTTGTTTTGTCATTAGTCACTTGTCTTTATCGTTTGTAACCAATAACCAATGACCGATGACTAATGACTAATGACTTTTAAAACATATCGGCGGGGTCGGCGGATTGTAACTTACGAGTTGCGATCGCGCCAGAAATGACACACATGACGAAGGTTAGAATGAATACCAAGATGGCACGAGATACAGTCATGTAAATCGGCAGTGCGGTTGCATTTGCTGCTAATCGATAAAGTCCCAAGGGCAAAACTGCACCTGGAATAAAGCCCAAACAAGCAAGAATGATGGCTTCTTCAAATACCACTCCTAACAAGTAAGCATTGCGATAGCCCATTGCTTTAAAGGTGGCATATTCTTTAAGATGCGCGTTAACATCCGTTGAGAGAACTTGATAGACGATAACGATGCCAACGACAAACGCCATCGCCGTTCCTAAACTAAAAATAAAACCAATCGGGCTTTCTTTATTCCAATAATCCCTCTCAAACTTCACGAACTCTTCAATAGTCATAACGTTGACATCATCGGGCAAATGAGATTTTAAGACCGCTGCTACTTGTTGGGAATCGTACCCTGGTTCGAGTTGAATTAATCCCAGACTAATACTGCCTACGGCCCGTCTGGGAAACATACGCAAAAAATTCTCTTGGCTGGTAATGACGCTGCCATCCGCACCAAAAGACGCGCCTAATGTAAATAATCCAGCAATTGTAATGGTGCGTCGTTCGATTTCTGTCTTGACAATTTGACCATTTTCTAGTCTTGGAATAACTTCTTCATATTCTCCTCTAGGTTTTCGGTCAAATAAAACATTATCTTGCAATTTAATTTTATCTAATTGCCGATTGACATCTGCTAGGTTAAAAGCAGGGCGATCGGGATCGAATCCAACAACTTGCACGGTAGTATCGCGACGAGTTTGAGGATTTTTCCAGCTAATCGTATTGATATACATCGGGTCTGCGGACTTTACCCCAGAAACATCCATGGCTTGATATAGCCGCCGTCGCGAAAAGAAAGACAGGCTTTGGGTGTTGCGGGCTTTGGGACTGAGGAGGACGATATCGGCATTTAAAGCGCGATTGAGGCGAGTATTGCTGTCATACAAAGCATTCATGAAGCCAAGCTGCATAAACATCAGTACGTCAGCAAAGGCAATACCAGCTAGGGCTACTAACAAACGGCTTTTTTCTTTGCGCAGTTGCAGCCATCCGAGAGGCGTTCGTCGTTGTAGTTGATTAATAAATCCAATCATAAGCGAGAGTAAGGGAGTAGGGGAGTAGAGAGTTAGGGAAGCAATTACTAGCAAATTTCCTTATAATTTTCATAATTCATCATTCATAATTCATAATTCCACCGAAACTGTAACTTGCAAATTTGTGTATTTTGAGGCTTTTTGGCTAGAGGTCGGATCGAGTGCAATGTGAACTTCTACGATTCGACCGTCGATATTTTCGCTAGGATCTGTATTGATAGCTGTTTGCCGACGTACTTGAGCGCCTATTCTTTCTACCGTTCCCTGCAATTTATCGGGGAGGGAATCGCTGCTAATAGTTGCTTTTTGTCCGAGTTTGATTTTGCTGACATCGCTTTCATAGACTTCTGCCACTGCATACATCTGGCTAGTTTGTCCGATATCGGCAATGCCATCGCTTGAAACGACCTCGCCAGGACGAGTATAAATGTACAATACCGTACCGTCTTGGGGCGATCGCACGTAGGTTTGATTGAGTGCTGCTTTGGCTTCCTCTACGTTAGCGATGGCGCGATTGACCTCTGCTTTAGCTGCATCTACGTCTACCGGACGCACTTCGGCAACGCGTTCTAGGGTTGCTCGTGCTTGGTTGAGTTCTTTCGGTGTCGTCGTTTGGGTGCGATTGAGGACGGCTTTGGCTTCTTGTAGGCTTTTCTGGGCGGTTTGCAGAACGAGAAGCTTGCTATCTCGTTCTGAGGCTGATGTGGCTCCTTCTTTATAGAGGCTTTCATATCGTCGATATTCTAGCTCTGCATTGCGCAATTCGGCTTCTAAGCGATCGACTGTTGCACTTTGAGATGAAATATCTCCTTGTCGTTGTGCCTCAAGACGGGCAATTTCTGCTTTTTGCGCTTCAATTTCGCCGCGTTTTGCTCCCGCCTGGGTAATTGCTAATTGCGATCGCGCTACTCTTACCTCTTCTTGCGCTCGTTTGAGTGCAGCTTGTAAGCGATCGCGATTATCTAAAATGGCTATAATTTGTCCGGCTTTGACGGGATCGTTTTCTTGGACGAGTAATTTATCGATCCGATTTTCTTGGCTGGAGGTAGGGGCTGAGAGTTTGATAACTTCTCCTTTGGGTTCTAAACGTCCCAACGCCGTTACCGTCTTAATTTCCGGTACTGTAACGGGTGGGGTTTGCGTCACTTGTGCCGGAGTCGATTGAAACCGCCAAAGACTATAAGCTGTAATGCCTCCAGCCGAAAGTATGATTGCGATCGCTGCTATTGCCCGTCGCGATCGCCCGGAATTTGAAGAGTCGCCAGTTGTTGCACGATGCACCATTGGGATCTCCTTGCTTTTTTCAAAAAATTATAAACTAGACCGTTTAGTCTTTATATAAATAAACTAAACTGTTTAGTATAATTAGTCAAGAGAAAAGAAAAAATTTAATGAATGAAACGCACAAAAATTCAAAATAGCGATCGCGAGTTATCAGTAGAGAAGAAAAAAGCCATTTTAGAAGGTGCTATGAAAGAATTTTTGGCACAGGGGTATGCAGCCGCGAGTATGGATAGAATAGCGACTGCGGCAGGAGTTTCTAAAGCAACGGTTTACAGCCACTTCCAAGACAAAGAAAACTTATTTTCAGCACTTGTCGAACAATTAGTACAGAAAAAATTTCAAAACATTTTTGGGTGTATGGACTCCCAAGCGTTTCAGGGAGAACCAACAATTGTTCTGCGGCAGCTAGCGACTAATATGCTAAATATGGCTCATTGCGACGAGCAATTTCTCAATTTTATGCGATTAGTCATCGGAGAATCGGGACGCTTTCCGGTACTAGCGCAAGCGTTTATTAGTAACGTCGAAAAATCGGCTTTTGCAAAGCTTTGTCACTACCTTGCCTCTCGTCACGAACTCGTCTTATCCGATGTAGAAGTAACAGCAAGAATTTTTATCGGAACGCTCGTACACTTTATTATCATTCAATATATGCTGCATGGCGGCGATATTTTGCCAATGGAACGCGATCGCCTCATAGATAATTTAATTAAGTTAATTTGCGATCGCAGTAAAGATAGAGAATCATGGTAAAAGTTCATCTACGCAACGTTACCCTTGACAATTTTCGCGAATGTATTAGCCTCGAAGTAGATAAATTCCAACAGGAATTTGTAGCATCAAATGTGCAATCTTTGGCGGAAGCCAAAGTAAACCCGAATCTGTTTCCGCTTGCAATTTATGATGCTGCTGTCGCAGGTTACGAAAAACCCCAGTTACCGATGGTAGGTTTTACCATGTATGACATAACTGATGGTGTTGGTTTTATTATGCGTTTGATGGTAGCTCGTCAGTATCAGCAACAAGGCTACGGAAAAGCTGCAATGCTTGAGGTAATAAGACGTTTAAAGCTATATCCAGAAGTTGAGTTAATTGCGACGAGTCATCGGCGAGGTAATGAGGTGGCATCTAAACTTTATCGCAGTCTTGGATTTGTAGATTGGGACATTGCATGGGCAAAAGAGCAAGAAACTGAAATTTTCCTCAAATTAGATAGTTAGAGCAACTTCAAAAAAGAAAATTGAGCATCGCCCGTTGAAAAGTTTATTTTGCGATCGCTAATACAACATCTCTCAGAGATTTTTGATAGTTTGTTCGGAGAACATCATGTTAGCGTGTTCGGTTCTACTGACAGACAAACCTTTTAGCACCTGCTACATTAGAAAAAAAAGATAGCTAGAAGCAGAATACTAAATTTATTGCACAGCCCATAGGAAATTACAGGAGAAAGAGAGTGAGTAACGAACTAAATCGTTCCCAAGATTTTTTAAACAGCGAAACCGTAACGGGAGAAACCTTGTGGAAATACGTTCAATCGTTGAGTCAAGAAACAATTGCTCAGTTGTCTCGACCAGAATCTTCTGAAGTTCTTAACGTCATGGAACGTAATATTATTGGGTTACTAGGAAATCTTCCCTCAGAACATTTTGACGTTTCGATTAGCACTAGTCGAGAACATTTAGGACGATTATTAGCTTCAGCAATGATGAGCGGATATTTCTTACGAAATGCAGAACAACGGATGAATTTTGAGAAGGCATTGCAAGCGACTAACAAGACTTTTACAGAGTGAGAATAGTCTAAGTTTCGCAGATTTGCGAAGTGCTATTGCTTCCCTTCATTCCTAATGACTCATCGCTTATCGCCGTTTGCCCAAGACTATTCGCTAATCATTGACTTAAGGCGATCGCTACTTTTTTGGTACGAACGACAAGGACGCGATTTACCCTGGCGCAACCAAACCGATGCGTATACTATTTGGGTTTCGGAAATTATGCTCCAGCAAACCCAGGTAAAAACGGTTATTCCTTATTATCAGCGATGGTTGGTACAATTTCCCACGATTAAAGATCTCGCGATCGCCCCTTTACAAACGGTTCTTAAAGCCTGGGAAGGACTGGGATACTACGCACGCGCCCGCAATCTCCACGCATCGGCACAAATCATCGTTCGCGATTATAATAGCCTATTCCCCGAAAATTTAGAAGAGGTTTTGAAATTACCCGGTATCGGACGCACGACAGCAGGAGGCATACTCAGCGCAGCGTTTAACCAACCCGTCTCGATTTTAGATGGCAACGTCAAGCGGGTTTTATCTCGTCTGATTGCTTTACCCGTCCCGCCTGAAAAAGCGCTTCCACAATTGTGGACATTTTCGGACGAATTAATCGACCCTCAATATCCGAAAGATTTCAATCAAGCGTTAATGGATTTAGGCGCAACAATTTGTACGCGATCGCATCCCAGTTGTTTATTATGTCCTTGGATGCAATACTGTCAGGCGTACAATAAAGGGATGCAATCTGAGTTACCCATGCGTGAAAGTTCTCCTCCATTACCCCATAAAAAATAGGCGTTGCCGTCATTCGTAACGACCAAGAATTAATTCTAATCGATCGCCGTCCGGCTAAAGGATTACTGGGTGGTTTGTGGGAGTTCCCCGGCGGTAAAATCGAACCCAACGAAACCGTTCAAGAATGTATCAAACGAGAAATTTTAGAAGAAATCGGCATTGATATAGAAGTCGAAGACCATTTAATCACTATCGACCATGCTTACACGCATTTTCGAGTCACTTTAATCGTTCACTATTGCCGCTATCTTAAAGGCGAACCCAAACCAATCGAATGCGATGAAATTCGCTGGGTAACATTAGAAGAAATCGACCAGTTTCCTTTTCCAAAAGCCAATATTCAAATTATTGAAGCATTGCGACAAAATGGAGACGATGCCAACAAGTAGGGACGAATGTGTTTATTCGTCCCCGTAGCATTTGACGTTTAATTTCCCCCACCTTATCAATAAATTTATAGAAATGAATACTCAAAAAGAGCCAAGAGATTCTGAAGTTCTTGGTTTTAAAAGACTAGCTAGAATACAATGGTATCCAGGTCACATTGCCAAAGCCGAGCGACAACTCAAAGAACAACTCAAGCGCGTCGATGTGGTACTCGAAGTCCTCGATGCTCGCATTCCTCTAGCGTCTCACCATCCCCAAATCGCTCAATGGATTGGTAGCAAACCGCGCATAACCATCCTCAATCGCGTCGATATGATTCCAGAATCGGTACATCAAGGGTGGAAAGCTTGGTATAAACAACAGGGAAACATCCCCTATTTTACCGACGCGCAACGCGGTCAAGGCATTCGAGCCGTGAGTAAGGCGACACAAACCGCAGGAATCGAGATGAATCAAAAAAGATGCGATCGCGGGATGTTACCCCGTCCCGTCCGCGCCGTCGTTATTGGCTTACCTAATGTCGGAAAATCCGCTCTGATTAACCGTTTGCTGGGGCGTAAAGCGGTGGCTAGCGCTCGTCGTGCGGGGGTTACTCGTCAGTTACAATGGGTGCGTATTTCGGACGAAATCGAGCTATTAGACGCACCTGGAGTCATTCCCTCTAGGCTAGAAAATCAAAAAGATGCACTCAAATTAGCGATTTGTGAAGATATTGGCGAAGCAGCTTACGAAAATCAGCACGTCGCCGCCGCCTTAATAGATTTTTTAGTGGAGTTAGCTTATGAAAAAATCTTACAATCTCGCTACGGATTAGATCCCCTTTCCGTGACTGGAGAAGAATACGTTCACGAATTAGGAAACAGTCGCTATCAAGGCGATACAGAACGAGCAGCACTTCAAATCTTAAATGATTTTCGCAAGGGATTAATGGGAACGATTCCCTTAGAATTACCACCCCAATAATTTGACTAAAGTGGCACTTCAAAATTAGCGATCGCATCTTGCTCTTGCGAAGCAGCTTCTAACCAAGATTGCATTGCCCGAAGTTGTAAAATTGTATCGACATAAGCTTGCTCGATCGCGCCTAATTGTACCCCATAAGTTACGAAGCGCATGACAACGGGAGCATACATCGCATCGGCAATCGTAAAGTCACCAAACAAGAAACCTCCCTCTTTCCCATAATTTTGACGGCAATCGCGCCAAATTTCGGTAATGCGATCGATATCCTTTTGGACGCTTGTCGTCATGCCTTTTCCTGGAAGTCTGGCGCGACAGTTCATCGGCATATTGTTGCGCAAGTCTTGGAAACCAGCGTGCATTTCGTGACTGACAGAACGGGCGATCGCGCGAGGTATACTATCTCTTGGCCACAAATTCGGCTCGAAATTTTCGGCAATATACTCGCAAATCGCTAAAGACTCCCAAACTTTCACGTTTCCATGAAGCAAAATAGGAACTTTTCCAGCGCAAGAGTATTGCAGGATTTCTTGGCGACTGCTAGGAGTATACAAAGGGATACGAATTTCTGTAAATTTTAATTGGGCTTGTTGCATTGCCAACCAAGGACGCAACGACCAGGATGAGTAGTTTTTGTTGCCAATGACGAGAGTTAGTTCAGTCATTTGTTTGTGAATTGTTGCTTCAAAACCAGTATAGTTAAACTTCAGAGGTTTGATTTCTAATGATTACGATCGCATTGCCCAAAGGGGCGCTCTTGTCGGATAGCATTAATCTGTTTAAAAATGTAGGATTGGATTTTAGTGCTTTTCTCGACTCTCGCAACCGCCAACTGCAAATAACAGATCCTACAAATACAGCTAAAGCGATACTGGTTAGAGCGCAGGACGTTCCCGTTTATGTAGAATACGGTCAGGCACAGTTGGGCATTGTCGGCTATGATGTTTTGTTAGAAAAGAGTGCCGAAGTCGCTAATATTGCCGATCTGAAATTTGGCTACTGTCGGATGTCTGTCGCCGTACCAGAAGCGAGTCCCTACAGGCGATCGCAACAACTTCCTCCCAATGGTAAAGTTGCCTCAAAATTCGTTCACTGTGCCAAGGAATATTTTCGTAAACTAGATCTACCTGTAGAAATTATTCCCCTTTATGGTTCGGTGGAATTAGGCCCAATTACGGGAATGTCAGAGGCGATCGTCGATTTAGTTTCCACGGGGCGCACTCTGCGAGAAAATGGTTTAATTGAGATTGACGTTCTTTTTGAAAGTACGGCGCGATTGATTGCTCATCCCCTAAGTTATCGTCTCGGTTTAGATTGTTTGCACGATTGGGTAGAAAAATTGCGCTAAGAAATTAAATTAAATCAAATTAATTTAATTGAGAACTTTTAAGATCTTCCAATTCTTGCTCTAAACTTTCAATCAAGCCATTTAATAACTGTAACTGGTAACTCTGTTGTTTAATTTCTTTGGGTTCCTTTTCTATCTGAAAACTAAGGACTTGTTCTATTTTTTCTTCATATAAACGTATTGAAGAAAATGCTTCTTTACTAAAGCAAGTTAGATAGTTTTCTGCGGCAGCGGCATAAATTTGTGTCAAACTATCATCTGGGGTAGAAGTTTTTTTTACTTCTGAATTGTTTACTACATTTTTAGTTTTGCTAAATATATAACTTGCTCCTTCTTTAAGGATCGCTCCAATAGAACTATCAAACACCCAATCTAATTGTTGTGAAAAAGTTGTAGATGAACTCTCTTGATTATTAGAAGCTCTAGAAACTACTGGAGGATTGGGAAACGTAAGTGACAATTCTTCAGGATAATCTTTTTCAAAAAAATCACATCCTTTTTTTACCCATTCATCGATTTGTTTTTGATAATCAAAGACGATAGGCTCAAATTTACTTTTAAACCAATCATAAAATTTATCCTGTTGTAGAGAGATAGCAATTTCTGCTTTATAATGAGATAGCAATCTTGGTAGATAAAGCCATCCTTGAAAATCTGATAAACTTCTTTGAAAGCCCTGTTTAATTAATTGATTTGCTTTTTGTTTTAGTTCAATTGTTGTTTGATACTTCTGTTGAATTGTTTCAAGTTCAGACGCGATCGCATCTTTTCTTCTTCTCAGCTACTTGTTTAACTTTTTCGACAATAACTTGCACTCTCGGAAGACTTATATCGAGCTTTTCATGATTAGAATTAACAATCGTTTGTAGTGCCGATTCAAAAGCAGCTAATCCAGTCGTTTGTGCGGCAGCATTATCGCCTTTTAATCTCGCTCTCAAAGCAGGTAAAGCATCGACGCGATAGAGATTGCTAACACCAGGCGGTAATTGAGAACGAAAACTTTCAGCCACAAAACGCAAGCGATAATGAATATCTTTTTGTTCGTCTGGTTCTAATAAATTGAGAAAATTAACAACAAAAATAACGGTTTGAATACCTCTATCTTGAAGCCAATCTCTGAGGTTTTCTCGTTCGCCAAGCGTCATTAATTTTCGCGCATCTAAAACTTGAACGATTAAGTCAGCAGTTAAAAGGCGATCGCGCACTAATTTATCTTGTGCTTCTCTGTCATTGGTTCCCGGTAAATCAAGAAATTCTACGCCAGTTTTTAAAAAAGGATGATTGCAACAAACTTCTACCGATTCTACATCGCCGCGCATACATCTTTGGTCGTCTAAAATTGCATAGCGTTTTAATAAATCGGTTCCCAATTCGTTAATTTCTCTGCCATCTTTTAGAAAAATACGACTGCGTAATTCATCCCCATAGCAAACGCGAATAGCTGCACCCGTAGTAGGAATAAGATCGATGGGTAAAGTGCGATCGCCTAACAAGGCATTGAGTAACGTTGACTTACCATAATTAAATGGTCCAAAAACAGAAATCCGAAAACGGGATTCTCACAAAAATTACAAATCGTCAGAACATCTTTGCGTAGCTGAGAATCCGGCGCAAGTTCCAACGTACCAATAATCGATTTTAGGTAGTTAGCTAAATTCCCAAATACTTGTTGCTGTTGCATACTCATCTAGGACAAATTCTACTCGATCGCCATCATATAGCAGTTTTCTTCATGAGGTATAAAGTCTCTAATTTTAGGCAACAAGCAACAGGGAAAAGGGAATGGGGATTTTTTTAGGGTAAGGAGGAAAGGTGAGAATGTTTACTATAGCTTTTCTCAAATCAATAAGGTACATCTAATTACATTCCTTCCTTACCTCTTTTTCTCCGAAGTTTCATAATTCATCATTCATCATTCATAATTTATAGAATCGCCTGCTTGAGACTATAACAAAACTTCCCAATCGATTCTAACCCTTGTTCTGGCGTTCCATTGGCTAATTGCTTGACAAAGGCACTTCCAACAATAACAGCATCCGCACCCCATTGCTTGACCTGTATTGCTTGTTCGGGGGTAGAAATGCCAAAACCAACGCCAATCGGTTTATCGGTGGTCTGGCGAATGGTAGAGAGTAACTCTTCAACTCTGGTAGCGACTTGGGAACGCATTCCGGTTACGCCTGTGACGCTAACGAGATAAATAAATCCTTGAGACTGTTGCGCGATCGCATGTATCCTTTCTTCAGGACTAGTCGGTGCGATTAATAGCGTTACATCAATTCCAATTTCTGAAGCGGGTTTTAATAAGCTTTGCGCTTCTTCTAAAGGTAAATCGGGGACGACTAACCCTCGCACCCCAGCATCAGCAACTAATTTGAGAAAGCTGTTCGCGCCTCGATAATAAATCGGATTGTAGTAAGTAAATAAGATAATCGGCGCTTTAATTTCCTTACCAACTGTTTTGACGAGATGCAAAACATCCTCTAACTTAATGCCGCGTTGTAGCGCTCTCGTAGCTGCTGCTTGAATAACTGGCCCATCTGCGAGAGGATCTGAATAGGGAACCCCTAATTCAATCAGATCGGCTCCCGATTTATCTAATATTTGTAATGCTTTAGCAGTAGTCTCTAAATCTGGGTCGCCAGCAGTTATAAAAGGAATTAAGGCACATTCACCGCGATCGCGCAAAGATTTCAAGCAGTCGGAAACAGAAGCCATTTAAATTATGAATTATGAATGATGAATTATGAAATTATTGGTTATCAATTACTGAATCCAAAAGTCATTTGGAAAACTGATAACTGGTCAAAATAATTACGTTGGCTTCGTAGAGACGCGATATATCGCGTCTCTACGGAGCATCGACGAATTACGAATTATTTTTTGCCTTTGCTTGCTTTTCTTGTTCGACTTCGGCAAGTAATTTTTCAACCTCTTCTGGACTCATCTCATCGAGACGTTTTTGCAAAACAGCATCTTCATAATCTTGAAGTTGCTGGTTGTAAGTCATCTTCTTATTGACGACACGAAACAGATAAGTTAGCGTCCATCCGACTAACCCAGCAACGAGTAATGCTTGACTCCAGATTCCCGCATCTAAACCATCTACTCCAAATGCTTTAAAAAACAGGTAGAGAACTCCACCTGCGGCAAAAAACGCCAATAAGTATGGCTATAACATCAATTCGTCGCATTACAACTACATTAAGCTTTTAAGACGCGGCGTTTGGGACGAAAATTCAAAAATGGACTCAACAATAACAGTCCAGGGAAGAAAAAGAATACCAGAAAATACATGAATGCTCGTTCAAAAGAACTTACTACATACCAGCGACTGTTGAGATAAAAATAGACTGCGCCAGGAATAACCACTAAATAAAGACCGCCTAAACTCAAATACAAAAGAGCCGCTAGGGTAGTTTCTGGAGAAATCATAATTTATACTTTTTGTCAAGAAATAAAATACAATATTGCAAATTTATATTATTTTAACGCCTTGTCGACTCACTTCCCAAAAATTCAATTCGATGTTGCTTTTCCTCAGCGAAGAATGTCAGGGTCTTCCCCAATAGCAACGAGACGTATGTAGCGAAGCTGATGAGCCGCGCCGACTTCAAAAAACCGCTAGTCACAGATCGATTGCGCTACTTCCTCTACCTTTTGTCGGCTAGCTTCCAAGTTACGCTGTAAAGGCATCAAAGCTTCTTCGTACAACCTCACTCGCGATCGCAGTTCTGCCAGCCTCATTTTATCTTGCAGCCAATTGTCTTCTAGATGCTGAATTTCTTGGTTAATAGAAGCGCGATCGCTTTCTTGTTGTCTTATTTTTTCTTGAAACTCCTTAATACTCTCCTGCATCTGTTCGAGTTCTTTTTCTATCCGTTGTCGATCTTGTTGAGCAATGCGTTTTCTTTCTTTTAACTGCAACAAAATCGGTTCGAGATTGATTTGCTGGAGATTATCTTCTATCTCCATCACCCCTTGACGACGGCGCAAAACTCTTAGATGTTGTGCCAGAAGTGCTTGTCGTTCTCTGAGGGTACGCCGTTGACCGAGCAACGTTTCATTTAAAAATTTCTGCCTTTCTTGTTCTTCTGCAAGTTCTGACTCAAGGTTAAAGCGATCGTAATCGTTAGCCATCTCGATCTTTTCTTGTAACTCGTCAACACCCTCGCACATTAAAGACAACTCTTCTTCCTGATCGTTGACGAAACGAACGAGCTTGTCAAAATCTGCTTGGAGATTTTTAACAATTTCTTGTAACTCTCCCAAAGGCATATTTTCTAGCGCTTGAATATTAATCTGTTGTTTGCTGTGGGTGTCTCCCGATCCAGTAATAATTTTTTTGATTTCTTCAGTCGAACTAATTTCCAGGTTAATGCGTCCCAATAATTCTCGCTTAGTCGCCAAAAGCTGTTTTTGAACTTGTAGCTGAACTTTGGTATCTTCTAAAGAAGTTGCTAACGAGTTTAAATCTTGTTTGCGCGTTTGTATGACCTCGCCTTTTTGGTCAACTTCGCCTTGTTGTTGTCCGAGATTTCCTCTCTCTTGTTCTAGTTGCTGTAAGTAATCGCTCAACTCGGATTGCTGGCGCTCCAGAACTTCCCGCGCCGATTGAATTTGAGCTTCTAGCGAACTCGCCTTATCGACATTAGCAAACAATCGTCCAATAATCTGTCTAACTCTACCAGCTTGCTCGCTATTCCAATCGATCGGCCCGATTTGCTGTTGAAGTTCTTCTAAGCGTTTTTGTTGGCTTTCAACTCGTGCCCAATTTGCCTCCATTTCCTGTCGCTGGCGTTCGAGTTCTTCAAACTCTTCGTGCATTTGATCGATTTGTTCGAGCCGAGAATCTACTTCTTGTTGGCGGCGGTTGAGTTCTTCGGTTTGAATACTCAGTGACTCTTTCCATCGATCGATTTCTTCTTGCTGATCTTTGGTTTTCTCAAGCAAGCGAGACAGTTTTTGCAACTGTCGAACTAACTCGATTCCAGCTAGTTCTGGCTTGCCTGACATCTGTCGATTGTTACTTAGGTTGACAATCACCAGAGCGCCTTCTCCAACCTGAGCGATTTCGTCGCAGGCAATGATTTCTTCACCGGGCACAGAACTCCAAGTTTGGTCGTTATGTTGACAAGCTAGGAGTTTGAGTTCTGTTTTAGCTCCGCCCATGAACCCTTTAGTTTGCTTTTTTACTTCTGCAAGATACAGCACGAGTTACGATCCTTATATTTATCTCTTCTTCCTAACCTTTGACAACAAATTTGGCTGACATTCACGAGAAGGTTTAATTTTCAAGGAATTTTGCCATTTCCTTTCACTTTCTACTCAGTAGTTTGAGCGCTATCGGAGCGCCGTGACTGTCATAAAAGTTTACAAAGTTATTTAAGGCTTTTGTGTATTGCTACTAATATCAAGGATAACTAGCATTAGAAGTCCTTGCCAAGATCTTTATTAAAGGTGAATTTGAATGAAAAGCTTTATCTTTGAAAGGACTTCTGTAAACTAAAGTAAGATAGATGACACTAATTCTAAATTCGCCAAGTCTATTGGCATGAAGAATTTTTAAAATAAGCAAATTAGATTATCGTCCCATGCAGGGAACGCTATATGAAATTGATATCCGAAGTATCTTGCAACTGATCGAGCAAGGACAACGAACGGGCGAGCTACTGGTAGAAGCCTACCCAGCTAGCCTAGGAGCCTCAGATAAACAAGAGTGGGAGCTAAGTAGGGAATCTCGCTCCTCCGAGACAAAAGCGAACGGTGGAGTCGGACAATACTGGTTAGTGTTTTTTGTAGGTGGAAAAATTGTCTATGCAGCCGATCGCCACAGTAACAGTTTCATTCGCTTGCGCGATTATCTGTACAGCCATCGAGCCGAAAAAGCAATCGATATTTTACAAAGTGCGTCGCTAGCAACGACAAACGAGCCAGAATATGCGTACTTATGGTTGTTGTTGGAAAAGGGCGCGATCTTGCCAGAACGCGGACGCGCTATTATCGAAAGCGCGATCGAAGAAATCGTTTTCGATTTGCTCGGTCTGCGGCGCGGAACGTTCATTTTTGAAAGCGGAGATGCGATCGCGCCTCAATTAACTGCCCTGGACGTTAATCCGCTCCTCAGCAAGACCATGAGGCAACTCCAACAATGGAAACAGTTTCATCCTTACATTCAATCTCCCCATCAAGTTTTTATCATTAACAACGAAGATAAGCTAAAAGGCGCGCTGCCAGCACAAGCTTATGAGAGCATCGCACGATGGGCAGACGGAAAAACCTCTCTACGCCAGTTGTCGCGATTTCTTAAGCGAGATTTATTAACGCTCTCTAAAGGGATTTATCCCTATGCCGAGCGAGGGTGGATAAACCTCATCGACCCGGTTACAAGTCGAAAACAAAAAGCTGCATCGGGTTTTAAAACGCAAAATAGCCAACGTTCTCCCCAAATTGTCTGTATCGATGACGACCTTTCCATTGGCAAAAAAGTCGAGTATATTCTGATTGAGAGAGGCTATCGGGCGATCGCGATCCCAAACCCCATTGAAGCATTAGGAAAAGTTTTTCAACTCGCTCCAGATATCATTTTGTGCGATATTACCATGCCGCAACTCGAAGGACTTGAAATTTGTGCCATGCTGCGACGTTCGAGTAAATTTCGACAAACTCCCATCATTATGCTAACGGGCAAAGAGAATTTCACCGATCGGGTCAGAGCGCGGATGGCCGGAGCGACTGACTATCTAACCAAGCCTTTCGGAGAAAACGAGCTACTGTTATTACTCGAAAAATATCTGCATCTTTAAACATACCTAAAATAATATAGGAGCAAAAAAAGTTTTAGGGTGGTAGTTAAGTAAAAAAACTGGGCACATTATAAATGTAGGTTTTCAAGTCGAGTCGATTTGAGAGAAACTTTCGAGATGTTCAGTCGAGTTGAGTTTAATGTATTGTGATTAAAGTTAAATATGCTAGAAACATATCGCTTAATAAAATTAACGTTAAAGGATCTAGAAACAATATCAGTGACTAGAAACGCCGTGCAATATTATCAAATAATTTAGATGGGGGATTATGAGCGAAGTTTTGGTTGTAGAAGATAGCCCGACACAACAGCAGATAATATTAGACCTGCTCAAAAATAGTGGTTTGAAAGTAACTATCGTTCAAGATGGGGTAGAGGCGCTCGAACACGTTCAAAATTTTAACCCCAAGTTAGTCATTTTAGATATTGTCATGCCTCGCATGAACGGTTATGAAGTATGTCGGCGGCTAAAATCCGATCCCAAAACAAAAGATGTACCAGTTATTCTTTGTTCGACAAAAGCAGAAGAATTCGACCGTTACTGGGGGATGAAACAGGGAGCCGATGCTTATATTGTCAAACCTTTTCAGCCAGTAGAACTACTTGGAACGATCAAACAGCTACTGAGAGGATAATAAAGAGAAATGATTGGAACTCCGGATTTTTTCACCGGAAGCGATCGGGTTTTTACACCGGATCTTCAAGAAATACAGACTCCTGAAGGCGAGCTTTATCTAAGATTTTTTTTACCTTCTGGCGACGAATTTGCTCTCCCGGCGACGGGAATCGTAGAAGTAATGCAACAAGCAACCGATCGTATTACTCCGATTCCTAACGCTTCTCCCCTACTATTAGGAACTATCAATCTGCGAGGTCAAGTGATTTGGGTAGCAGATTTGGGTCAGTTTTTGGGAGATCCAGTCGTGTTGAATACAGACAGAGCAGAAATTCCAGTAATTGCGATCGAGGAGCAAGAAATTATTTTAGGGTTGGCGATCGAACAACTAGGCGAGATGGACTGGCTGGATGTCGAGCAGCTTCAAATGTCAACCAATATTCCGGATCGCATCGTTCCTTTTGTTAAAGGCGAATGGACTGTTAAAGACGATCTTCATTATGCCCAAATTCTACGACTGTTAAATTATGTAGCAATTTTGCGATCGGCACGGTGGGCAGCCTAACCAGTAACCGGGAAACAGTAACTATTGAGACTTCTTAATTTATGACAACTGATATATAGACGCAATATACAAGCGTCTCTACTGATAACTGATAAAGACCGTGGAGTTAAAGCAAATGGCATCAGAAACCGATTATACACAATTATACGAACAAGCTCAAACAGCCTATTTCCAGGCTGACTATCATCAAGCAGCAATCCTGTTAGATCGGCTAGTTCAAGACTATCCAGACGATCCCAACATTTTACTCTTGCAGGGTCACACTTATTTGGGCTTACAACAATATGAATCGGCAAGCGAATACTATCAAAATGTTCTCAAACTGAGCGACCAACCAGAGTTACTAGACTACGCACAAAAAGGACTCGAACAAGCACAACAACTTCAGTTATCAGAGAACAATAATTTTTCTGGCGCGTTAGAAGAATACGATTCCAATGGCATTCCTTCAGGAGAAACTTCAAGCTTTCCAAGCTGGGGCGAAAACTCTCAACCCCCTGCCTGGGAAAATAACTCATCGACCAACGATGAAATCGATTGGAATAGTGCTGCTTTTGACGAAGACGATGCAGGAGAACCAACCATCGGACAGGTACAATCATTTGAGAGCGATGCTTCTTATGGAAGCGGCAGAGTTGATGCCGATGTAAGTTTCGCTTTACCGAGTGAAGAATTGGGAGAGAATCCCTTCGAGCAGGCAGAGAATCAAAATAACACGATCGATTGGAGCGATCTCTCGACCAGCAGCGAAAAGATCGATTACGTGGATGAAGATTTATCAGAATTTCCTTTTGCTCAAGACGAATCCGACTATTCGCCTCCTACGTCTCAAACGATTGGCGTTCCTACCTTTGTGGTTGGTAGTGACTCTCAAAACCAACGTCTGCAAGATTCGGAGCGAATAAGAGACGATTTTTCAGACAACGATATCGGCGATCTCTCACTTGACGATAGTGACAGTTTTGCTTTTGATAACGTGTTTAGCGAATCCCCACAAGAGCAATCGGGTTATGCCGTCACCGAAAGCGAACCTAACGAGGACTTTCTGAATAACCTGGATGGGTTGCCTGACGACGGACTAGAAGAGATTACTCGATTCGAGCTAAATAGCGATATTAACTCGGACTTCGATTCCGAGCTATTTACTAACGCTGGCAGCGATTTAAGCGGCAATATCAGTTCGGGAATTTCCCGCCAGTTGCCTGTGTCGGGTTCAGTCGGAGAGCTAGAGGGATGGAGCGAGGGACAAGAAAGCGTCGCCATAGGCTTGAGTGGAATTTCAGAGCGATTCGTCAAACCAACCGTCGAGGTTCCACAGGGAAAATTAGGCAAGTTTCTCAATGCCTCCGCCAAACAAAAGCAATTAGTTATTGCAGGAGCGGCGGGGATTTCTTCGGTGCTTGCGGCTTTGTTAGCGTTTGGAATGGCATCGTCTAGGGTACAAGATCCGGCAACCAAAAAAGAACTCTCTCCCTTTGGCAATACGGGACTGTTAGTAACCTTAGTAACTGGAGTAGCTAGCTTGGGGACAACGCTGATTTTGGGGCAATTGGCGGCCAACCAAACCAAACGCGCCAGCGACGATTTGCAAATTCAGTTTGATGCAATGACGGTAGGCAATTTCAACGTTAAAGCGACTGTTCATTCAGAAGATGAATTAGGACGGCTATCGGCAAAATTCAATCAAATGGCGCGGGCGATCGCGACAACGACTACCGAAGCGCAACGGCGAGCCAATGACATGGAACAGGCAAAAGAAGACTTGCAGCGCCAAGTAATTCGCCTGCTCGACGATGTAGAAGGGGCGGCGCGAGGCGACCTGACGGTAGAAGCCGAAGTAACTGCCGACGTATTGGGTGCGGTGGCCGATGCGTTTAACTTAACCATTACTAACCTCAGAGAAATCGTTTTCCAGGTCAAAAACGCTGCCAAGCAAGTAAATAAAGGGTCTACTGATAGCGAATTGTTCGCCCGCAACCAGTCGAGCGACGCACTGCGCATGGCTGAAGAATTGGCAGTGACGCTCAACTCGGTACAGGTAATGACCGAATCGATTCAGCGCGTTGCCGAAAACGCCAGAGAAGCCGAAGAAGTCGCGCGATCGTCGTCGGTAACGGCTCTCAAAGGTGGCGAAGCGGTAGAAAGAACGGTAGCAGGGATTCTGCAAATTCGCGAAACCGTATCGGAAACGGCACGTAAGGTTAAACGCCTTGCCGAAGCGTCTCAGGAGATTTCTAAAATTGTTGCTTTGATTTCTCAAATTGCTTCTCGAACGAACTTATTGGCGCTCAATGCCTCGATTCAGGCAGCCAGAGCAGGCGAGGCGGGTCGTGGATTCGCGATCGTTGCCGACGAAGTACGCCAGCTAGCCGATCGCTCGGCAAAATCCCTCAAAGAAATCGAACAAATCGTCTTGCAAATCCAGAGCGAAACTGGCTCGGTTATGACCGCGATGGAAGAAGGGATTCAGCAGGTAATCGACGTAACCGAAAAGTCAGAACAGGCAAAGCGATCGCTTGAAGATATCATTGAAGTATCCAATCGCATCGATACGCTAGTGCGATCGATTACAGCGGATACGGTCAAACAGCGCGAAAACTCGCGATCGGTCGCTCAAGTCATGCAGGCGGTAGAGTTGACCGCCCAAGAAACGTCTCAAGAGTCTCAGCGCGTCGCGGGTTCCTTGCAAACCTTGGTGAGTATTTCTCGCGAACTCTTGACCTCGGTAGAACGTTTCCGCGTTGAAAAAGGCGAGAATTAAAATTTTTAATTTTGATGGCTAAAACAACCTCTACTAGCGGTCTTCAACTTTGGCTTCAGCGTTTAATTGCTGCTGGTTTTTTAGGCGGACAGGTCTTTTTGCACTTACTCAGAGCCAAAATTCACCGACGCAACACCCTCGACCAAATGAGTATTGTCGGCCCGGAGTCGCTCACGATCGCGCTTCTAACGGCTGCGTTTGTGGGAATGGTATTTACCATTCAAGTCGCACGAGAGTTTATTTATTTTGGGGCGGGAACGACAGTCGGTGGCGTATTAGCGATCGCCTTAACCAGAGAATTAGCACCAGTTTTAACGGCGGTTGTCATTGCCGGACGAGTCGGCTCGGCATTTGCGGCTGAAATCGGTACGATGCGGGTGACCGAACAGATAGACGCGCTCTATATGCTGAAAACCGACCCAATCGATTATTTGGTAACTCCTCGCGTCTTGGCTTGCGCCGTGATGATGCCGATTCTGACAATCTTATCGTTATTAACTGGTATGGCTGGGGGCTTATTAATTGCCAATTCTTTATATGATATTTCTCCGTCTGTTTTTTTGCGATCGGCTCAAAATTTCTTACAAGTTTGGGATTTGTTTAGTTCGGCACTCAAAGCCGCAATTTTTGGCGCTTTAATTGGCATCATCGGTTGTAGTTGGGGATTGACGACGACAGGCGGCGCTAAGGGAGTCGGACAATCGACGACAACCGCAGTAGTAACGGCTTTACTATCAATTTTTATCGTTAATTTTTTCTTATCCTGGTTAATGTTTCAGGGAACGGGTAATGCCTCAATTGAATAGACTTCTTGTTCTTATTTCGGGAAAAAGATAAGGGAGCGAGAGAGTTTACCCCTTTCCCTCTAAACTTACCACCTTATTCCAGTCGGGTCTGAGTGTTTTGGCACTGCGCAGATAGAGATGACACATTTCTGTTTGGGGTTTGGGGGTATTAATGTGAATGAGGACTCGAATGCAGTATCTGATACTTCCTTCGACGTGCATTTGTTGTACGTCCAAAAGAGGAATATTGTCCCAGTGAGGACGTTCTCTAGCGATCGCGGCCGGAAAAACCGCATCGAGATCTTGTGTTGTTGTAAAAATAACGCTGGCAATATCTTCTGGGTCGAGTTGGTTGTGCGTTTCGATCGCGTCAAGCAGTTCCGTTACTACTTCTCGAATCGCTTTTTTGGTATTTTCTGAAGCTGTCGTTGCTCCACGAATCGCACGCACTTTCCACTCCACTGTTATATTCCTCTAAAATCTAATCTTCCCATCTATTATGGTCGATATAGCCACAATGGTTGACCGCTAGTTGCCAGTTCAAATTCTACCCAATCAATCGCCACTCCTATGGCAGTTTTAGATTGATTTCTACCCCCCAAAATTCGACTGAGTAAAGGTTTGGGTTCTTCAATCGTTTGAGATTCGGTTTTTTCGGGGTCGAGTCCGACTAATTCGGCCGCCCAACGACGGGCATCTTCTTCAGTTCCCAGGCGATCGACTACCCCTAATTCTAGTGCCTGTTGACCCGTAAAAATACGACCGTCAGCAAAGCTTTTCACGTTTTCTACTGCCAAGTTTCGACCTTCGGCGACCGTCGTGACAAACTGCTGATAGCTGGTGTCGATCATGTCTTGGAGGATATTTTGTTCTTCGTCGGTTAATTGGCGATCGAATGCCAAAATATCTTTGTAAGGGCCGGATTTAATGACCTTGAAGGAAACGCCAATTTTTTCGAGCAAACGCTCTAAATTATTTCCTCGCAGAATGACCCCTATGCTGCCCGTAATCGTTCCTGGGTTGGCCATGATGTGTTCGGCTCCCATGCCGATATAAACACCGCCAGAAGCCGAAATATTGCCAAAGCTAGCCACAATTTTGACTTTTTCTCGCAGGCGCTTGAGCGCTTCATAGATTTCTTGGGAATCGCCTACCGTTCCGCCAGGAGAATCGATTCGCAATAGTAAAGCCGGAAATTTTTTTTCTTTAACAACATTTAAAGCTTTAAGAACTCTTTTGCGAGTATCGCCCGCGATCGCTCCTGTAATTTCTATTCGTGCAATTTTTTTCGTGGTTTTCGGTTTAAATGGCCAGATCATGGGTGATTTAAGGACTAAATTATGCGTTGGATTAGGCGATCGCTCTCCAGACTTAATCTGAGTTTGTGCCTATCTATACTTTAGATGACTCGATTTTAGGTTGCCGATCTCTCTTAGAACTCTACAAAGTTTAAGATTTGAACGAGTATAATTAACAAAACTATACAATTGATTAAAATTAAATAAATAAAATTACTAATTGTTTATACATATTTAACTTTACCAACCAACCCTCATGAATTGGAACTTTAAGAAAACAAGCTTAACTCAATCGTCACTCGTATTAATTGCTCCCTTTTTCCTGTGGGGAACGTCAATGGTAGCCATGAAAGGAGTCATCCCCAATACAACGCCCCTGTTTATGGCTGGCGTGCGATTGCTACCCGCAGGATTGCTCGTTCTAGCTGTAGCTGCGATTTTAGGGCGATCGCAACCCAAAGGATTAAAAGCATGGTTGTGGATTGGTTTGTTTGCTTTGCTCGACGGAGCAATGTTTCAAGGATTTTTATCAGAAGGATTAGTGAGAACGGGAGCGGGTTTGGGTTCGACTATCATTGACTCGCAACCACTGGCGGTAGCATTATTGTCGAGTTGGCTGTTTGGCGAAGTTATCGGGTTGTGGGGTTGGTTGGGATTGATTGTAGGAATCGTCGGAATTAGCTTGATTGGATTGCCTGATGAGTGGTTTTTGAGCGGATTTCCGGCTGAATCTTTCTTGTCGTCTTTTAGCTGGGAAAGTTTATTCAATAGCGGCGAGTGGTTGATGCTTTTAGCGTCCCTATCAATGGCGGTGGGAACGGTAAGCATTCGCTATGTCTGTCGTCATTGCGATCCCGTAGTGGCGACGGGATGGCATATGGTATTGGGAGGCTTGCCTTTGTTTGTGCTATCGGGAATGTATGAATCGCAACAATGGACGAATATACATCTCGATGGATGGTTGGCGATCGCTTATTCGACGATTTTTGGCAGCGCGATCGCTTATGGGGTCTTCTTTGTACTTGCTTCCCAAGGCAATCTTACCAGTCTGAGCGCCTTAACGTTTCTGACTCCCGTATTTGCTTTGTCTTTTGGCAAATTCTTTTTAGCAGAAGTTCTCAGTCCTTTGCAATGGATAGGTGTTTGTTTGACCTTGGTTAGTATCTATTTAATCAACCAGCGCGAGAAAATTGCGCCTCTGTTGCGATCGCTCAAATTCATTCCCTCTTTTCTTAGTTCCGAAAAAGCAGAGTATAGGTAAATTGACTTCAGAATTTAAGTTAATTCTCGTCGATCCAATTGAAGACCTTTGCCATGAGTGGCGGCAAAAGTTCGCTCGAATTGAAGCGGTTTCGGTTGTCAATGGCTATTTTGAAGAGATTGCAGAATACGATTGCATGGTCAGTGCGGGGAATTCTTTCGGATTAATGGATGGCGGAGTCGCTCTCGCGATCGTTCGCTACTTTGGTCTAGAGTTGATGGATCGAGTACAAGATTATATTATTCAGCATTTTCGTGGCGAACAACCTGTAGGAACCTCATTTATCGTTAGTACGGGTCATCCCAATCATCCTTTCCTCGCTCATACGCCGACAATGCGAGTCCCGATGTCGATTGCTCAAACCGATAATGTTTATCGAGCAATGTGGGCCACGTTACTTGCAGTCTGGCATCACAATCAAATACAGAAACAAAAAATCCGCATCATTGCTTGTCCAGGACTGGGAACAGCGACTGGACGAGTTCCATTTCATCGCGCCGCTAAGCATATGGCACTCGCCTGACGGGGTGACGACCCGATGGAAAGCTTACTGGGTAGCGAATCGAGACTAACTATGGTAGAAAAAGAATCGGTCTAAATTTGTTACAAGACCGATTCAAAGATAATGTTACCTGAATTT
>JAAUUT010000228.1 GCA_012031035.1 Candidatus Altimarinota bacterium
CGTCGTTTATTGCTGGGATTTCATCAGCTTATTGAGAGCATGAATCAATTTCAACCCTTTTATTCTTCTGGGTAAACTAACTTATTTATTATGAATTGATTTCGGAGAGTGACAAAAGAGGGTTATTCCTCGGATTAAAAAGATTGACTTTTAAATTAGTCTTCTTGTATCGACTAAGTATATACTTAGAATAAATAAAGTATAGATATGCTTGCGAGGAAATCGTCTTGTCTACCAATATTGGCAAATGGGGCAACAGCTTGGGATTAAGGATACCTGGATGGGTCGCCGAACAGATTCCTCTCAACGAAGGGGATGAAGTAACCTTGAGCGTTGAAGGCTCTCGATTAGTTATTACGCCAGTTCGTCGCTCCAAATACACGCTTTCTGAACTTCTCGATGGGATGAGTGAAGACAATTTACATTCAGAAATTGATTGGGGAGAGCCTACAGGACGTGAAATATGGTAGAAGACTATATTCCCAGTCGCGGCGATATTATTCGGCTTTCCTTTAATCCTCGGCAAGGACGAGAGCAGGCAGGCGTTCGTCCGGCTTTAGTCATCTCTCCACAAGCCTACAATCGGATTTCTCATTTTATTTTGGCTTGTCCGATTACTAGTCGTCTCAAAGGATGGCGATTTGAAGTGCCTCTTCCTGAAGGCTTGACCACTTATGGCGTAGTTTTATCCGACCAACTTCGCGTATTGGATTGGCAAGTTAGACAAGCTCAATTTGTCGAAAAAGCCCCAATTGAACTAGTCGATGAAGTTTTAGCTCGATTGGCTCCATTAGTTAATTAGCGATCGCCATGCCCAAGCCCTTAAATTTCAAATGCCTTGAATGCTCTCGTCATACAACCGAGTGGGCGCAAACCGTTCATGGAGAGCATGGGGATAGCTGTTGGAATCCCAAACGCTGTTACGATCGCCGTTCCTTTTATCGCCACAGAAGTCAGAACAGTATGGCTTTTGACGGCGAGATCGTTTCTCTATCACCACCTGATTCGTATTACGCTATTCTGTATCTGTATAAGGACAGTGGTGAAAAGCCTTTACACGCATTAGGAGCCGAATTATGGTTGGGGCAAAAAGCCATTTGTAAAATTGAACCGATTCATTGCTTTGGTCTAACGGCTAGCAAAATCAAAGCTTTTTCCCAACAAGTTTTGCAGACTTTCTCAGAAAAATATCAAATTTTCTTGCCTCAATACAAAGAAATGTTTGAACTTTCCCCACAACTGTGTCCCCTCCGTCCTTGTCCGTTAAATAGCGATCGCAACAATGAGTGAGAGTGAAAAGTTATCCCAACTTTGGGATTTATTAGAAGAAGCCACTGAGTCTCCAGAAGCGTTCGCGTACTCTCAAATCTGGACATTATTCGACGAGATTCTAGAGACGCTTCCGGTCGAACAACATTTATCCATTGCCGCGAAAGTTTTTAGTAAGAGCGCCTCTAATCTCGATAAGCGATCGCAACAATTACTCAAAGACTGGTCGGACAGTACCAATCCCCAAGGCCCGACTGTAGAAGATGATATATTTTCTGGATTAGTCAGAACTAGCGTTCAGCTTGACCTAGACGATCTCATTGCTCCACTCCCAGACCAGACCTTTAAAAAATATGGTTCGCGACCGTCTAGATCGCTAAACCCGAATGATTCTGTGGTGGCTGTGGTAGAGAAAGAGAAAGTTTTAGAGATGGTCAAGCAGATTGAGACGATTGAAGATCTTCGTGCCTTGGCGGGAGATGAGGATGTTGGTCGATGGCAGAGTGCGATCGCTAATTATTTGGCAAGTGAGGAGTATTCTGAAATTCAATTAGTTCAGTTGCAACAAGCTTTGTCAATGCCAATGGTAGAAGTATGGATGGGGTGGATGTTGGGAGATTATCAACTTTCTCAGCAAGGTGATTTTTATGAAACTGAAGGGGTTTTGATTGAGAACCTGGTAGGAAAAAAGATAAGATTAGAGACAAACGTCCCTAATCTTGATGAGAATTGCTAGAAAGGAATGGGGATTTCTTCTGATAACTCCTCCGAAACAATTGTCGAAGAATTTTGAGAGTTTTTTTCGACTATCGACTGTTTGGCTTCAAATAGTCGAGATTGAAGAGCAAGAAGTTTTTTTTTGGATTTCTGTAATTTCTGAGTTGATTTCGTATAGCAGAAATAGCGGTGAATTTTGAGGGGGATAATTGGACATGATTTTCTCCAGCTAAAGTCGATGAATCTGTTCCATCGTCTCTATTTCCGAGACGATGGAACAGAAAATGTTTAAAGCTATTGGGCAAAGGCTATTTCTTTCCAGGTAGATGAAGGCAAAGTTAATACTTGACTCGCTGCACCTTCTAATTCAGTTGTCCGATCGTAAGATTCTAGATCTTGGGCTGTCCGAGTAATAGCATTGAGCAAGCCATAAGCGCTCAGATCGCCTCCTTGAATTAGGTGGGTCAATACGCCTCCGCTTTCGCTTTGATTCAAACCAAAGTGCTTGGCTGTTACATCGATTGCTGTGACGGGATTTCCTTCGATTTTGCGTTCCTGACTCAACCGCATTTGCTCGACGACTTGACTAAATTTAGCTATGTCTACAGCAGATCTGACTATATCTCGGATTTTAAGCAAGAAAGCTCGCTCGTCGGCTTTAATCGTTTCATCCGCATAGAGTTCATACGATTCTGCTGATGCTGCCCGTCCAATATGGTAACGTTTTTGCGAGTAGTCTTTAGCGATCATTCCATTTGTGCAAACGAGCCGAAAAATCAGTGGCTCGACGGAAACTGCACCCAAACCTATCTCGGAGTTACTCACGACAAATCCTGCTTGTACTACGTCGCCTTTTTGGACTTCTAATTCAAGCCGTTTGTTGATAACTTTCAGATAAAGCTTAGTTTCTGTTACTTCTGTAGACACGATATTCATTCCTTCGCCCATCTCCCCGATGACTGGCAGAATCGTTTCGAGGATTTCATAATGATCTACGATTCGATAGCGATCGCTCAAGAAAGCTCGTGCTTTTCCATCAAGCGTTCTTACCATTCGGCGCTCAGATTGATTGGCGAACCAGTGGTTAACGTTTTGCGATAGCAAAGAGGGTGAATCTTTGAGCATTCGCTTGTAATAAGGAGCAGGAATTCCCAATCGTTGACCGATTTGGTTGTGAGTGTGAGGCGTAATGTCTAAGGTTATTGGTTGAGAGGGTACGGACATTTCTAGTTTGGCTTCATCGGTCATGTGTAGATGGTTGGTAGGTGCAACATAATCCCGCTTACTTTCGGCTTGTCGTTGGATTTCTGTTGCTAATTCAATTAAAGTTTTTCCAGTTTTCATGGGCTTGACCTCTTTGATTTTCTCATCATAGTGGCGCGTAGCGCAGGCCATTAGTGGAGTTGGGCTGCCTTGTTCTAAAAAGGCAGCCCATTAGACCTCTTGCATAAATCTTAAGAATTGACGATTTCTAATTTTGGATTTTGGATTTTGGATTGAGGAATTTAGAACTTTTGCAAGAAGTCTATTATTTACAGATTCTAGACCCAAAAAATAAGGATACCGCTTGCGTAGTAAGTTAATTTGCTATAACGTTATAGCAAATTTTAATAGTGCTTTTGAAAGATTTTATGACCAATCAAATCGTACTTAGTTTGCTTTCAGAAGCTGGTGGAGTAGGCAAAACCACCCTTGCTGTCAATCTTGCCTACGAGTGGGTTTGTCGCGGTCATTCGGCTGTCATCATTGATTTGGACTCCAATCACAGCTTAGAAGACTTTGTTGGTTTGCCTACTAATCCTCATTTAGACCGAACAATTGTTCAAGTGTTTAATGCTGATTTTGATGGACAATGGGCACTTCAGACTCCATTTGAGGAAGAAAAGTTACAAGTTTGCCAGGGTCATACGGCCATGCTGGAAGTAGCTGAAAAAATGATGACTCGAAAAAGACGGGAATACATTTTAGCTAAAATTCTTAAGCAATATTCTCTACCTCATAATTTAGCTATTCTTGATTGTCGAGCGGGAATGGATTTAGTGTCGCTCAACGTTCTTACCGCTTCAACTCATATTTTAATTCCTTTAGATATGGGGGTAAAAGTCAAAACGGCTGCTCGTCTAGTGCAAGGATTATCAATAGCTTGCGAAGAACTTGAACTCAATCCCCGTCCTGAAATTTTAGGGCTTGTTCCCAATCGATATAACAAAGGAGCAGTCGTACATGAAGAGTTTTTATCGGAACTCCCTGCTATAGCTAAAGGTCTAAATACTAAACTATACTCTCCGATCAGAACGTGGCAACCTTTAAATAACTCTGCGGTTCTAGCTTCCCCGCTCAAAAAACTTCGACCAGGCGATCCTATCTGTCAAGTCTTTTCAGAAATAGTTGACGATCTCGAAAAAATTTTTGTGAATAAATAAGATGTCTAAAACAAAAGCATTTAGTTTGAGTAGTACCTTTTCTAGTGCAACCGCTACAATCGAACAGCAAGAAGAAATAAAAAAGCTTAGAAACGAAATTGAACAAAAATGTTGAGCGCAGTCCTCACCTAGACCTGGAAGGTTAGGTGGGGTTAGCTCTCACCAAATATAAAACGCGCAGCATCATTTTTTTATTCTGGTTTTTCCTGATTCTGGACGTATTCG
>JAAUUT010000104.1 GCA_012031035.1 Candidatus Altimarinota bacterium
TGGGAGACTGGGGGACTGGGAAGACGTGGGGGACTGGGAGACTGGGGGACTGGGAGGAATATTTACTTCCGACTTCCGACTTTTAAAGACAGTTGCTATGGTAGGAGACGGGATTAATGATGCTCCAGCGTTAGCACGAGCAGATATTGGAATTTCTTTACAAGGCGGAACCGACGTTGCGATTGAAACGGCTGGTATTGTTCTGATGCGCGATCGCTTGTTAGATGTAGTTGCTGCGATCGCATTAAGTCGAGCGACATTTAACAAAATTCGCCAAAATCTCTTCTGGGCTTTGGGCTATAATACTTTTGCTATCCCTGTCGCTGCTGGTATCTTACTTCCTAGTTTTGGGTTACTTTTGAGTCCAGCGCTAGCTGGGGCACTAATGGCATTTAGCTCTGTCACAGTGGTAACAAACTCACTTTTGTTACGTCGTCAATTTCAAATTTCAAGGTGAAATATTTACAATTAAGATTATCGATTGACTTCGGTTTTGCCAATCTAAACTTCACGATCGCAGTTTAATGGTTAGGATGGTGTGATGACTGGTAAGCCCGTACTTCCCCAAAAAGAGCATTTTCTGATCGTTGAAGACGACAAAGGAAGGCAAGAAATCCTCTTAAACGATCCGATGTATTCGCTAGGTCGAGCGCAAACCTGCGACATTCGTTTGCGCTCGCAATTTGTCTCGCGCCATCATGCCACTTTGTTTAGATGCGAACGGGAAAACGGGGCGAGTTACTATCGTATTGTTGACGGCGATGCGGCGGGAAAAGTTAGCGCCAATGGAATGTTAGTGAATGGTCGTAAAGTCCCAATTTACGATCTAAAAGACGGCGACGAAGTTGTTTTTGGGCCTCAAGTAATTGCCATTTATCACTATCGGCAACGCGATGAATTTCCCACCACTCCTTATAACGATCCCTTTGATATCACTTTAATCAATCCTGCCATGATGGAAAATGGCGAAGAAGCAGATGCCGTCAAGGAAAAAAAAGCAACGTAAAAGTTAATCGCTTAACTGGTTACATTTTCGATAAGTTTCCATTTTTGATTTTGCGCGATCGCTTCTTGTAATAGCTCAAACAGTTGATGGCAATGATTATCCTTTTGTAATGGAAGTTCATCATTCTTAACAACCAAGTTCACTTGTACCTCATCTTTGGTTGCCGTTGTACTATCGATTAGCACTTCTACCGTCACCAATTTAGAAAATGGTGTTTTACCGGGAGTTTCTCGCGCCATCATATAATCAGAAGCTTGGTAAGTTAAGTCGAAATAACAAGCTTGCAGAATTTCGATCAGAAGGGGTCGCAGTTGTTCTAAGGAAACTTTGACGCGGTAGGAACAAGTATAGCGAGCCATAATTTATTTAGTCAAAGATTTCGATTGCTTGAACTTTTTATTGTGAATCAATGAATTATTTTTCTCAACTCATCGGACAAGAGAAAGCAGTTGAGTTGCTTCAAGAAGCAGTAGCGCGCAATCGTATTGCTCCTGCTTATTTACTTGTTGGTGCTGCTGGGATAGGGCGATCGCTCGCTGCTAAATGTTTCGCTCAACTATTGCTGTGTCTCGATCTCGCCCCTGAAAAGTGCGCCATGGCGCACAAACGAGTCTTAGCAGGAAATCATCCCGATTTGTTGTGGGTAGAGCCAACCGTCCAA
This sequence comes from Candidatus Altimarinota bacterium, assembly GCA_012031035.1. Classification (GTDB taxonomy): domain Bacteria; phylum Cyanobacteriota; class Cyanobacteriia; order Cyanobacteriales; family Microcystaceae; genus Hydrococcus. The sequence goes on from JAAUUT010000104.1 coordinate 1,668, forward strand.
CATCAGGGACAATTTCTGACAGCAAAAGAAGCAGAAACCGCCGGAATCAAGCGTAAAGGAACGCTACCCATCCGTATCGAGCAAATTCGAGAAATAGCTCAGTTTTTGAGTCATCCTCCTTTAGAAGCAGGGCGATCGCTGGTTATCATCGAAGAAGCTCAGGCAATGACAGAAGGCGCAGCTAATGCCTTGCTCAAAACCCTCGAAGAACCCGGACGAGCTACTCTTATTCTAATCGCTCCTAGCACGGATGCCCTACTACCAACGCTCGTTTCTCGCTGTCAGCGCATCCCTTTTTCGCGACTTTCCTTAGAAAATATGGAGGAAGTTTTGCGTCGTAACGGTCATGAAGCGATCTTAGCTTATTCGGAAATTCTGGCAATGGCACAAGGAAGTCCGGGAGATGCGATCGCATATTTTGCCCAATTGCAAGCTATTCCAGAAGCTTTACCTCAAAAAATCCTTGAGTTACCTAACAGTCCCCTTGACGCGATCGAACTCGCCAAAACCATCGATCGCGAATTAGATACGCCTTCTCAAATCTGGTTGCTCGATTATCTCCAATATATCTATTGGCAAAATAGCCGACAAAAAAACTTTTTAGAACTGTTGGAGAAAGCGCGTCAATACCTTCTCAACTACGTTCAACCGCGATTGGTATGGGAATGTACGCTATTAGAACTATCATCCCAATCTTAAGAATGGCTAATCTTTTCGATTTACCGTCCGTGCTTCCCAACGATGAAGGTTTTGAGCCGCTTTTATCGAGCCACAATATTCTCATCGAGCGTATCATTTCTAGCGGACAAACAACGCCAGCAGGTCAATGGTACGACCAAGAGAAAGATGAATGGGTGATTCCCCTACAGGGAGAAGCCGAACTTTCCTACGAAGATGGTTCTAGAATTATGCTTAAAAAGGGCGATTATCTATTAATCGGCGCTCATCAAAAGCATCGCGTCGAATATACGAGCGCCAATCCTCCCTGTATTTGGTTAGCTATTCACGGGAATTTCTTTATTTGATAGGCTTAATATAAACCTATAAAAATTAACTCAAAATAGATAATGATTCTGCCAGGTACAACAGTTCGCGTTATCAACCCCGACGATACTTATTATCAATTTGAAGGACTCGTTCAAAGGATTGGTGAAGGCAAAGCAGCCGTTTTATTTGAAGGTGGTAACTGGGATAAATTGATAACTTTCAATCTATCTGAATTAGAAGCTGTAGAGCTAACCACAGGAAAGAAAAAATAATCTTAGATTGTTAATAGCAATACCAGTTATCAGCGAGCAGTAAAGTAAATTGGTAACTGGTCACTGAATTAGCGACCTATAACTTCTTAAAGTATCTAGCGACTGGCCACAGCTTGAAGCCTACCTTTTCATAGGTGCGTCGTGCTAAGTCATGACCGGGATCGCCTCCGGTTTCGACCATCGCAACAGACATGCCAGTATCTTTCATCCAAGCTAGTGCAAATTCTATCAAAGCGCTGCCAATCCCCTGACCTTGTAAGTCTGGATCGACGGCAACCATATAGATTTCACCCATGAGGGATTCGGCATCTAGTTTCACGGCTACAAAACCTACAGCAGAATCAGCATCGATCGCAACCCATACATTTGTGTCTTCGGCAGCACAGACATCCTCGACAGCTTTTTGCTGGCTCACACGCCAATTATCAGGATAGAATGCTCGGTACACGTCAGCATCTATCGAATTCTGAATCGATTCAAAGACTGGAGTCCATGCCCGAAGCGAAAGACAAACAACAGCATCAAGATGGTGGGGGTCGTATGGTTCGATTTGCATTTTGAGATTGACTCCAGAAGACAAAGTATTAGCAGCATCGAAACAGAAAATGAGGCTAAAAATAATCATACTACACAAACATACTACATAAATTTAATAGTTCGCGATTCGATTGAAGAGTTTTCAGCCGCTATTTCCGTTGAGGTTATCTATCTCTGCTTAACCTCATGTTTTGAAATCGCTATAAACATTACCAGTAAAGCTTTCGCTCAATACCCGACAAAAAAAGTCGGGTATGTTTGACGGGTGTTTGGCGCTGTGTTAGTATCAGTCGAGTCGACGGATGATAAGAGAGAAAGCAGCATGACTCAGGCAACCCAAAATCAAACCACATCTTTTATTCCCACCTTCACCAAGCTCGTCTCAAAAGAAGGAGGAACCGAATATCCGCTCAAAGCGATGAATATTTGCGAAGAGACGTTTGCTCCCCTAGAAGTCGCTTATGACTACGATCTCATTCGCCGTCAAGTCAGTCGCGAAAGTATCCAAGCTGGTCCTAATTCCATTTGGCGCTATCGAGCTTTTCTACCTGTCGCTACCGACAATCCAATCGATGTAGGCACTGGGATGACTCCTTTGGTTAAATCGCATCGTTTGGCACGCCGCCTGGGTCTAAAAAATCTCTTCATCAAAAACGATGCCGTCAATATGCCGACCCTCAGCTTCAAAGATAGAGTTGTATCGGTTGCGCTGACTAGAGCTAGGGAATTAGGATTTACAACCGTTTCTTGTGCTAGCACTGGTAATTTAGCTAATTCTACCGCCGCGATCGCCGCTCATGCAGGGTTAGATTGCTGCGTTTTCATCCCTGCCGATCTCGAAGCGGGTAAAATCTTAGGAACTTTAATCTACAATCCTACCGTGATGGCGGTCAAAGGAAATTACGACCAAGTAAACCGCCTCTGTTCGGAAGTCGGCAATACATATGGATGGGGATTTGTCAATATCAATCTGCGTCCTTATTATTCTGAAGGGTCAAAAACCTTGGGATTTGAAGTAGCAGAACAATTAGGCTGGAAACTTCCCGATCGCATTGTAGCGCCCCTTGCATCCGGTTCTCTGTTTACCAAGATTTACAAAGGCTTCCAAGAGTTTGTCAAAGTCGGTCTAGTAGAAGATAAAGAAGTTCGCTTCAGTGGCGCACAAGCTGAAGGTTGTTCTCCTATCGCGACAGCATTTAAAGAAGAACGCGATTTTGTCACGCCTGTCAAACCCAATACTATCGCCAAATCGATCGCGATCGGCAATCCGGCCGATGGAATTTACGCGCTAGAAATTGCCAGAAAGACGGGAGGACAAATCGAAAGCGTTACCGATGCAGAAATCGTCGAAGGGATCAAACTTTTAGCCGAAACTGAAGGAATTTTCACCGAAACCGCAGGCGGTACGACAGTTGCAGTTTTGAAGAAACTCGTAGAAGCTGGAAAAATTGACCCCGATGAAACCACCGTTGTTTATATTACAGGTAACGGACTCAAAACACAGGAAGCCGTGCAAGGTTACATCGGCGAACCCTTAATCATCGAGCCAAAATTAGACAGTTTCGAGCGTGCTTTAGAACGTTCTCGCACCTTAGAACGTCTTGAATGGCAACAAGTTCTAGTGTAGGGATATACGTGTCTTCTACCTTTAAATAACTGATAACTGATGACTGATAACTGAACCTATGGCTGTTAAAGTTTTAATTCCCACTCCCCTACAAAAATTCACCAATGAGAAAGCAACCATTGAGTGTACTGGAACTACTGTTAGCGAGTTAATTGATACCTTAGAGCAAAGCTGTCCTGGGATTAAAGCGCGTTTGTGCGATGAAGAAGGAAAACTGCGTCGTTTTTTGAATTTTTATGTCAATAGCGAAGATATTCGCTTTTTAGACGGAGCAGACACTCCCCTTAAAGATGGCGATGAAGTAAGTATCGTTCCCGCAGTTGCTGGCGGTTAAATACACGCCTTGACTATCTAAATCAAATCAAAAAGGTACGGTGATTCCGTACCTTTTTGATTTCGTTCTTTTTTATAAAATTAATATAATGCGATCGCAGATAACTATTAAAAATTACTTTTTCTTAGACTTCACTCTTGGGTTATGATTGGCTTCAAAAGAACCGCGATCGCAATTAACAGTATATTTTATATTTAAAATAACTTCTTTATTAGCTTCTACCCATTTATGACATTGCTCTTTGGTTTCCATATTGATGATTGCTAGTTGTCGCTCGACATTATTTTGCATTAAAAGCGTTTCTGAAATTGCTTTGTAAGCAAAAATTGCTGCAATCAATAGAAGTATATTAATTGATAGCTTCTGAAATAAGTTTGATGTCTCTATCATCGGTTATATTATTTTTAATATTTTTTTCTCCTATCAGAAGTGTACCCAGTTGTCTCGAAAAAATTGCTATTAACAGCCTTTATCAGTTATTAGTATTGTAGGAATTCAGTACAGACGTGGTATATCGCGTCTGTACCAACATCGGAAGTCGGAAGACAAAAGGAAAGTAGTCTAAAAGTTTAGACTACTGATAGCTGGTCGCTGATAAAGTATTCCTTACTCCTACCTTCCTCTCAAACTCCCAAAATTATTTTCCACATTCCAAATGCTAACAATACAGTACACAAATGCTGTATTGACAAAAATTTAAAAGACTGACGCGCTATTTTTTGGGTTAAAATAACCGATAAAATGACTCCAAAAACTAACGTTGTTCCTTGTAAAAATGCGATCGCGGCGGGATGAGCTACTAAAATCGGCAAGTTTTCCCCCGACAATCCAAAAGTTGCCAAACTAACGGGTAATATTTTTCCTGCTTCGCCCATCAAAAGTTTTAAGTAATGAGCTAAGTTTCCTGCTAAAACTAAAGGTAAATATCCATAAGCTAATACGATAAAACTGCGCGGCTTAATCTTTGTATTAATTCGATAAATTATTCGCATTATTCCGTACCCAGCTAAAGGAATTAAAGCAGGTAAACTTAAAGCAACTAACGATACTAAAAAATGCGTCCAAAATTGAGTTAAATTTAAAGATAATCCCAACCAATCTTGTATCTCTAATAAATGATGTAAAAAAACTGTATTTAATAACAGCAATAACAAAGCTACTTCATAGCTACGAGGAACATGGGTCGTCCATAATTCAATTCCTGGTGGACGTAAATTAAATTCAACCGAACGATGAGGACAAGCTTTTAAACAAGTCATACATAAAACGCAATCTCGATTATCTTCTAACTGGGCGGGATGGGAATATAAAGGACAACCATCGGTTTCCATTCCTTCACCTTTTTGCGGCCCTCCTTTATAACATTGATAAGTCGTACATTCAGCAGAACAAATCCCCTGTTGCGCTCGCAATTCTGTCATTGAAAGTTTGGCAAACATCCCATTCATTCCACCAATAGGACATAAATAGCGACACCAAAAACGTCGCTCAAAAATAGCCGAACAAATTATTGCACCTGACGTAATTAGCAATAATAAACAAGAGGAAAGATATGCCGTATTTTCTAAATTCCAAAGCTCTTCCCATAATAAAATAAGCACAAATAATCCAAATAAAAACCAACCGCCCCATTGTTCGGCTTCTCGTCTGGGCCATCTTTTTAGTTGGCGAGGGAATAACCATAGAGAGAGTTTTTGCACGATCTCTCCATAAATCATAAAAGGACAAATCGCACACCAAACCCGTCCGACAAAAGGAAACCCAATTAAAACTAAAGGCCACCACCAAGCCCAAAATAAATTCAGCGCAAAATTTTGCGATCGCGTTTGCGGCCCAACGAATAAAATAATATTAATTAATGCAAAAGCTACTAAAGTAAAACCATAATTAATTTTGTCTGGCCACCAAGAACTACGAAGAAACTGACGCAATTTTGGATAGGCATTTAAAAGGTTCAACCGAAATTGCTTTTTCTTTCCCTGAGAAGGCCAAATAACTTCTTCAGTAATATCCGTGCATCCTTGTAACTGTACGAGCGCTCTTTCGATTAAATTCTCTAATTCTCTCAAATTGTTAGGAAAATCATAGGCCTGTAATCGTCGCAACGCTTCTGGAGTAACGTGGCTTTTTTTAATCCCTTTAGTTCGACAACTAAGACTAATATAATAATTTGTCAAATCTTCAAGATCGGTTTTGCGAACTCGTAAAGGGGGAACTTTGATTTCACTTTCAACTAAAGAATCGATCGCAACAAGTTTCTTTTCAGAAATAATAATAATTCGAGCCTGAGAAGTCTTAATATCAATAGAATTTTCTTCAAAACGAATAACTGGAAGATAAGTATTAGTTCTGAGGAAATCGGCAACAGGTTTGAACAATTCAGCAGGAAGATCTTGAATGTTATTGAAAATAAGCGTTCCTTCTCCTAATGCTTCAAGCAAACCCATTTTTCCACCAGCACGACCGAATAAATCGGCTCCACTTGCTTGTAGTTTAGAACAGTTGACTTTAACAATTGGTTCTTTACGATAAGAGGAACTAAAATGAATTAAAGCAGCAATATTATCTTTTTCTAATCCTGGTTCGCCAAAAATTAAGACTGAATTGCGAGTTTCTGATGCTTGTTTTATTTGCGATCGCAGTCGAGTTGCATAGCGACTTTTTCCAATAATTCCCCGTTTAGCTTTGGTTACTAAATAGGGTCGTAAAATCGTTTGGCGTTCTTGTTCAAAAGTTAACTGAGATGAAAGCTGTTCGATTTCTTGTGCTAATTGTTGTGAAAAAGTTTGCGAAATTTCAGGATAGCGATCTATTAATTCTTGGAAGTTTTCGGCACTGATAAACCAAAATTCACATTCATCCAACGTAATAATACTATCGCGAACCGACTGCTTTAAAATCAATTCTCGTAGATTAATAACTGAACCTGGTAATAAACTTACTTGATTTTTGCTCTCCAGACGACCCGAACGCAAAATATACAGTCCGTCGGGAATAGTTCCCCTCTCAACTAAACGACGATTAGACGCTAAAGTGCGATCTTCTAATCTCGGCTCGATCGCGTCAACAACATTTTTGGATAAACGACTTAGGGCAGTTCGTTCTTGCAACCACGTTACCAAGTCAGCAAAAATCATCTCTGACCCTCCACTCTCCCCTGTACTCTTATCTTATAAAATGGCTGCGGCATTCTAAACAATTCAGGCGTTACTCAGATACAAAGCGATAAACTTATCCTTATCCCCTTATCTTCCGAAGAACCCTAGAGGCGTTCTGCAATAAGCTCGTACTTGTACATCAGCATTCATTAAGCCTATAATTTGTCAAGTCATGTCGCAAAAATTTACTTTATGACCGAATGGATTACGAGAACCATGGAGTCCCTTGGCTACATAGGGATTGCCTTATTAATGTTTTTAGAAAATTTATTTCCTCCGATTCCATCAGAATTGATTATGCCTTTAGCAGGGTTCACTATTGCTAAAGGAAATATGGAGTTTATTCCAGCCATTTTAGCTGGGGTAATCGGAACGGTTTTAGGAGCATTTCCGTGGTACTATATCGGCAAACTTGTCAGTGAGGAACGTTTAGAACATCTCGCCGACAAATATGGGAAATGGATTACAGTAACGTCCAAAGATATTAAAAAAGCTAACGAATGGTTTAATCGACATGGCATAAAAGCAGTATTTTTTGGTCGTTTGGTTCCTGGCGTTCGCACTTTAATTTCGTTACCCGCAGGCATCAATAATATGTCGCTCGTCCCTTTTATCCTTTACTCTACGATTGGGACAACTTTATGGGTCGTATTTCTAACGGCGACAGGCTATCTATTAGGCGATAATTACGAACTAGTTGATGAATATATAGGACCAGTTTCTAAAATTGTCCTGCTCAGTTTGATTATTTGGTTTATTATATGGATTGTTAGAAAACGCAATCGTCGTTACGAGTAAGAGCCGTGGTTGGAGATTTTCCAAGCCACAAATTTATTACCACCGAACTATTAGGAACCAGTGGAGAAACTGGAGAACAATTGGTTTGGGATAGCGTCAGATCGAGTTTTGCCGAGAGAGATTGCATCGGTTACTGGCGCTATCCTATTTTTTCGCAGGCTGGAAAGTTTCGTAAAGAACCCGATGTATTAATTGCCGATCGCGAATGGGGTTTAATTATTATTGAAGTTAAATCAGTTACCATCGATAAAATTGTCAATATAGCGGGTCATCGCTGGGAATATCAAAATTTTTATACTCAATTTGGTAATCCTTACCAGCAAGCAGAAAATCAATTATTTGCTCTTCTTGAATATTGCGATCGCGAACCAATTTTACAACGTCAAATTACAGCTAGAGTATTAGTCGCTTTACCTTTTATTAGCGAACAACAATGGCAAGCAAGAGGATTGCATCAATTACCTAGCAACCCTCCAATTTTATTTCAAGAAAATCTATCTTTTGTTAGCGAGACAATTCAAAAAACGCCAACTGTTATTCGAGGAAATAAACTAACTCAAAAGCAATGGAAATTATTGCTTTCCTTGCTAGCAGGAACGCCTATTTATTGTCAACCCTCTCATCGCGTTTTATCTCCTCCTCAAAGTCGCGGTCAAGTTTTACAAAAATTGCGATCGCATATTTCCGAATTTGATTGGCAACAAGAAAAAATTGCCAAAGAAATTCCTCCCGGCCCCCAACGAATTCGAGGAATTGCTGGTTCTGGAAAAACGGTTTTATTATGTCAAAAAGCCGTTCAAATTCATCTCAAACACCCCGACTGGAAAATTGCCGTTGTTTTCTTTTCTCGCAGCCTTTATCATTCGATTATCCAACAAATCGATAAATGGTTGCGTCACTTTACGAATAACCAGCAAAAATACGAGCCAAAAAATCTTAATTTAAGAGTTTTTCACGCCTGGGGTTCGAGACAACAACCAGGGTTATATAGTTTAATTGCTAAAGCATCGGGAATTTATCCTTTAAGCGTTAACGAAACTAGCTCAAATCTACCTAATGAAGCATTAGCAGAAGCCTGTCTTCAGCTATTAAAAGAAACTGCTATTGCTCAACTATTTGATGTGATTTTAATAGATGAGGGACAAGATTTAATCATCGATAAATTTAAGTTTCAAAACAAACAACCTTTCTATTGGATGGCTTATCAGGCATTACGACCTGTTGACTCTATTCATAGCGAACAAAGACGATTGATTTGGGCCTATGATGAGGCTCAAAGTTTAGAAAGCTTGAGCATTCCAACTGCCAGCGAACTTTTTGGAGAAAACTTAGGTTATTTAGTTACAGGAAAATATAAAAATGGCATTCAAAAAAGCGAAATTATGCGTCGTTGTTATCGCACGCCACATTACATTATAACTGCCGCACATGCTTTAGGAATGGGATTATTACGTCCGGCAGGAATGTTAACAGGAATTACGCGATCGCAAGAATGGAAAGCAATAGGGTATGAAGTTCAAGGACGTTTTATTTCCGGTCAAAAAATTACCCTAAAACGTCCTCGTGAAAACTCTCTCAATCCAATTCACGAATTATGGACAGAAGAAATTATTGAATTTAAAAAATATGAATTGCGACAACAAGAATTATCTGCTTTAGCAACCAATATTAAACAAAATCTTCGTTACGATGGTCTGCGTCCCAGTCAAGAAATTTTAATCGTTATTTTAGGAGAATTTTTTGAGGCAAATAAACTAGAAACGCAAGTAGCTACTTTTTTAATCAAACAAAAAATAGATATTTTTATCCCAGGTAATTGCGATTGTAATCAGGTATTTAGCGAAACTAAAGATCCTAATAAATTTTGGCATGAAGGTGCGGTGACAATCTCTCGCATTCACCGCGCTAAAGGTCATGAAGCCGATATGATTTATATTATTGGATGCGATCGCGTTGCTGAAAATGAAAGTAATATTTGCCTGCGAAATCAATTATTTATTGCTTTAACTAGATCGAGAGCCTGGGTTAAACTAAGCGGCATCGGTAGTTATCCGATGTATGAAGAAATTAAGCGAGTTATCGAGAGTAAAGATACTTTTACTTTTATCTTTCAACGTCCTCCCAAACGAGAAATTAATGTTACCGATGTCAGCGACCTTTTAAAAAGATATGCTTTAGGAGGAAGAAACTTTCAAAATATCGATTTGAGTAATGCAGAATTAATCGGCGTACATTTAAGTAACATTAACCTCATCGGTGCTAATTTAAAAGGCGCTAAATTAAGAAACGCTGTCTTAGAAAGCGCAAAATTAATCTCCGCCGATTTAACGAATGCCGATTTAAGGGGTGCTGATTTAAGAAATGCTAAATTAATGGGCGCAATTTTGCGAGGAACTAATTTACGCAATGTTGAGTTAAAAGGAGCCGATTTGACAGGAGCGATTTTAGATTAGACTTCTTGCCAAAATCAGAACTGCTAATTTCTAGCAATTCTCATACTTATGAGGTACAGAACTAATAGTTCAGGATTTCAGTAGAGACGCGATATATCGCGTCTTTACAGGATCTCAGTAATTCAATGTACCTTACTGATTTGAGAAACGCTATAAATACAGGGAAAGAAATGAAAAATACCCCGCCACTTAAGTCATCGGTCATTAATTACAAAAGGCAAAAAACACAAAATGTCTTCCTATGTATGGCGGGGATAAGTTAAGTTACTGCAATAACATCTATTTCATATTAGCTCGTGCATCTTGGACGGCCGCCCAAAAACACAATCCAGTTAAGGGAATACTTGCTGCTAAGATGATACCTGTTGCGAGATTTCCTAACTCTGGTACTCCCGAAGACAGTTCAAAAACCGAGCCTACTCCTGCGATCGCAGCAATACACGAACCCAACAAAAACACACCACTTTTTGGTGTCATCATTATCGATCGCTCCTTTTTAGTCTTGAGAAGTTAAGAGATTGATTTGACCGCTTGCATTGAAAAGCCGTGCTTTTTCAATTCTTCGGTCAATACTAAGTTATTTTCGACGCGATCGACAAACAGAACGCCATTGAGGTGATCCATTTCGTGCTGGATAACACGAGCAAGAAATCCCGATGCTTGGAGTTTGCGAGGTCTTCCTTGTTCGTCTTTAAACGAAACTTCAATAATTTCGGGACGAGTAACTTCGATATATACGCCAGGAATGCTCAGACATCCTTCTTCAAATTTGCACAGATCGTTCCCATAATTAGCAATTTGGGGATTAATCAGAATTAGAGGAGGATTGTCAGAATTGTCTGGTTCGCAATCAATAACAATTAATTGTTTGTTAATCCCAACTTGGGGAGCCGCCAAACCAACGCCACTAGAACTGTACATAGTTTGCAGCATTTCTTTGGCTAACTGCCGCACGCTGTCGTCTACCTTAGCAATGCGTTTAGCGGGTTGGCGCAAGACGCGATCGCCCAGATAATGAAGTTTTAAAGGAGGATTTTCTAACTTTTTCTTTTCTACAGCAATTCCAGAAGTCATGGACTGAGCTTGCCAACTAAAAATTAATAACTATATCTGTTTCTAATCTTAACCAATATTAACAGAGATTAGCTTAATTTAACCCCGCTAGCCATGTTGCACAAAGTCTCTTCTTGTAAAAAAAAGATTCAAAAGCTATCTCTGTAACCCAGTTATTTCGGCATTTCTTGGAAGTTATGTCAAACTAAAGCTTCTAAAGCAAAAAATCTTCTATATACTAATAACTATATCTACTTGTTTTAACAAAGCGGTAAAACTCGGTCAATTACTTAAATGCAGGGCGATCGAGTTAGGAAGGGTATCAAAAAAAATATTTGATACTGCGGTGGTTAATTTAATCTAATTTTAGGGAACTCTAGGATTAGAGTCACCCAAGTCTTGTTCGGACAAGAACAAAAACTGACATTCGGCACCTGATGCGATAACGGTAATCCTGAATGAGCTACTGTGTAAATCCCTCCTGTCCTCAACCGAAAAACCCAAAAAATGCCGAAGTTTGTCAAGCTTGTAGCTCAAAGCTGAATTTACGCGATCGCTACCAAGTGTTAGGAATTTTAGGCAAAGGGGGATTTGGCGCTACGTTTGCGGCTATCGACCTCATGCTTCCGGGCAAACCTTGGTGCGTAGTCAAACAACTTCGTCCTTCGACTGACGACCCCACCTTGTTCAAGATGGCAAAAGAATTGTTCGAGCGCGAAGCAGAAACGCTTGGCAGAATCGGCAATCACCCCCAAGTTCCCAGATTGTTAGACTATTTTGAGGAGCGCCAGCAGTTTTATCTAGTTCAAGAATACGTTAGGGGTCACAACCTCCATCAAGAAATCAAAAAAAATGGCCCGTTTAGCGAAGCAGGTGTCAGACAGTTTTTGAGCGAAGTTTTGCCGATTCTCCAATACATCCACACGCAACGAGTCATTCATCGAGATCTCAAACCTGCCAACCTCATTCGTCGCGAAGAAGATCGCCAACTCGTCTTAATCGATTTTGGAGCGGTTACCAATCAAGTCAATTCAATCGCTTCTAGTTCTTCTACTCAAACGGCTTTTACCGCATTTGCAGTGGGGACGGCTGGGTTTGCACCACCAGAGCAAATGGCAATGCGTCCTGTCTTTGCTAGCGATATTTATGCAGTCGGCGTAACTTGTCTGTACTTACTCACAGGCAAATCTCCTAAAGATTTAGGAACCGATCCCCAAACCGGAGAAATTACTTGGGAAAGATGGGTAACGGTGAGCGAACCTTTTGCTAAGGTGATCAAAACAATGTTGGAAGTATCTGTTCGCCATCGCTATAAAACTGCCAACGAAGTCTTAGCGGCGCTCGAACTAGTTCCCTACACGGAAAGCTTAGCGCAGAGCATGATTGCATCTTCGCTAGATAAAGGCGGGGGAAATTCTTCCTTTATGATAACTTCGCCAGCGACAAAAATCGGAATGGGAGAACGTGGCGATCGCACTCATATCGATCGCACCTCTCGTCAAGCTACGCCAGCGCAAACGCCTCCCCCCGGCTCAAATCTCGCAGGGGCAATGAACTATCAAGCTCCTCAAAACTATGGAGCCGATAAAAATCGCTGGACGGCTCCACCCGCCAAACAACAAGTAGCCGCTAAAAAACCGACTCCCAAGCTAGATGCTAACGCGATCTTAGAAAGCTTTAAAAATGGAAGAAAAGATTTTGCTCAGCAAGAACTTGGCAATTTGAATTTATCAAAAGCAAATCTACCAGGTGCCATTTTTCATCAATCTCGATTAATGCAAGCCAATTTTCAGAAAGCTAATTTGGCAAATGCGGATTTCGGTCATGCCAATCTTGCTGGGGCTGACTTCCGAAACAGTAACATGAGTCGCGTCTATCTGAGCTATGCAGATCTCGAAGGAGCCGATTTGCGAGGAGCCGATCTTAGTTTCGCCCATTTAACTTATGCCAATTTAAAAGGGGCAAACTTATGCGGGGCAAATTTGACTAGTGCCAAGGTGACAGAAGAACAACTCGTCTATGCCAAAACTAACCGTTCGACTATTATGCCGACGGGGAGAAAAGGGTTTTGGTAAAAATTCAAAGTAGAGACGTGTTCCTCGACATTGGGTTCCCGTAGGGTAATTTCGCGGATGAAACAAAGTTCAAGGTAGAGACGCGATATATCGCGGATGAAACAAAGTTCAAAAAAATATCCGCTTTCTTGCGTTTAACGGCTTGTCTGGGCATGAGATGATGTATGGTTAAACGTTCCATCTCGCGATCGCATAATTGACTTTCATCGTGCTTGGTATTCGACAATCGATCTTGTCTTGGACTTTCATCTATATTTTCATAATTCATCATTCATCATTCATCATTCCAAAAGGTTTGAACCTTCATGAATTTTCCTAAGTCTAAAATAGCGAAACTCTGGTGAGGCAAGTGGCAAAAGTGTTAGCTGATAACCAAGCTGGTACGACAGACGCGGAGTTAGTTATACAGTGCCAGCGAGGCGAGCGCGCGGCTTTTCGTCAATTGTACCGACGCTATCAGCACCGTGTCAGATCGACGCTATATCAACTGTGTGGCAGCGAAATGCTAGACGATCTCGTTCAAGAAGTTTTTTTGAGAGTTTGGAAGGGTTTGCCGAACTTGCAAAAGCCATCCTATTTTTCAACTTGGCTGTATCGGATTAGCTGGAACGTCGCGACAGATAGACGGCGACAGCTAGCCAAAAGTCGTCCAGAAGGAGAGCTTTACGAAGAGACTTCCGAAGACGATTCGCCCCTCGGCAAAATAGCCTCTCGTCCTCAAGATACGCCCGATTTGATGAAGTTGCACTATCAAGATCTCGTTCAGAGAAGTTTAGAATGCCTCAGTTTAGAACACCGCGTCGTGTTAGTCTTGCACGATTTGGAAGATCTTCCTCAGAAAGAGGTGGCAAAAATCCTCAATTTGCCTTTAGGAACTGTCAAATCTCGGTTGTTTTATGCTCGTAATGAGATCCGTAAATTTCTTCAACAACAAGGAGCGATGTCATGACCCACTTTCCTGATGACGACGAACAATTAATTGCTTTCCTAAAGGAATATCATCCCATTGCGCCTCCAGCTAAAGCAGATCTGGAGATGCAGTTAATGGAACTCGTCACGAGAGAACCTCCACCAATCAAACACTCGCATCAATTTTTCTGGATAATTTCGAGTGCAATGGCAGGAAGTCTCGTATTGGCAATAGGTGGCTATCGCTTTTTTTCGTCTACGCCGAAGTTCGCAGCTAATCCAGAAGAATTAGAAACTTTTTTGGTTGATAACTGGAATAGTTCTGTAGAAGAGATCCCCGTTATCGATCCTATGTATACGGCCCAAGGCAATTGGCTGATGCTGAGCGAACCAGAGACGAGGTATGTTGTTTCCCATCCTTAGCCAAGAATAATAGCAAGATAGAAATAACCCATAGCATGAGGAGATAATTTTAATGTTGTTGAGTCGAAAATCTTTTGTTGTTGCGATCGCAGCTTTTTTTGCAGCAGGTTTTATCGGACTCGCCAGTCCGCTAATACATTCGCAGTCACTTCCTAGCGCTACTTTGGAGTCATCTTTCGCGCAAATCTCGACGCAGGAACCCATCGAGAATAAGGGCAAATTGTTAGAGCAACTCAACCTGAGCGAGCCTCAAAAGCAGCAAATTTCTTCGATTCGCCAAAAATATCGAGGACAAATCGAACAACTTCAGGAACAGACACTACAAGCACAAAAAGAGTTGTTTGATATGATGGCAGGAACCCAATCAATCGATGCTATTCGCAGCAAGCGAAAAGAAACTGCTTCTTTGCGAGAAGAACTTGGCAATTTACGCTTTGAAAGTATGTTGGAGATGCGAGAAGTATTAACCTCCCAACAACGCGCTCAAGTCGCCCAGAGGCTACAACAGCGACGAGAAGATTGGCGCAGTCGTTTTGGCGATCGCTTCAACAAACATTGGTTTTAATTGCAACCTTTAAAATTTTTCTGCCATGCGCGCCTCAAGTTGCCCGATTAAAACATCCAAATCCGCCTCAATTTGCTCGAAACAGACAGGAGGCGGGGGGTCGGGTTCAAAATGGATTAATTTGATTTGTCCCTCACCAATTCCAACAATGGCGACTTCGGTTTCTGGGTTGTAGCCGTCTAAAATGCCTAAAATTTCTTGAATTTTTCGATTTACCTTACGATTAAGTTGTTCTAGAGATGTTCTCGAACAACAGACAAAATGAGGTTTGGGTTTTAAATCGATACCGAGCGAGTCCTGACTGTCGCCCCATTCTTGCAATAAACCCCAAGCGAGAGCAGCTAAAGCTTGCTGATTCTCTTCTACAAATTCATCTAACAAATAACGCCATTGATTCGCTTCATCATTTGGCGGACGATTTCCAAGATTAATCATTTTAGGTAAAAGGGGATTGGTGACTGGGGATTGGTGATTAGGGAATGGGTATAGCGAATATGGGAAGTGTGGGGAGACAAGGAGACTTTTTTGAATTTTGTTTCATACGCGATATATCGCGTCTCTACCTTTGAACTTTTCAACGTCTGTACTCATCGCCGCAATCGCCGATTAATTGATACAGATCTTGCGACTGGTTCAAAACTGTTTCTAATTGTCGATAATCTTCTTCAGCAAGATTAAAATTAAAGACGTTTGCATTGTCTTTTATATGTTCGGCGATGCTCAATCTAGCACCAACGATCGCGCCTGCTACGGTTGGTTGTTCTAATATATAACGCACGGCAAGATTAGCAATACTGACGCGATATTTATCGGCAATTTTTTTGAGAATAGATAAAAGGTTTTGGAATAAAGACCATCCTCCCCAGGCATCGACCATATTTTTATATTTTCTCAAACTTGCTGTCTTAAGTACCATCGAGTTAGGTTCGGATTGCCCTAGATATTGTTCGCTTAACAATCCGCCTGCTAAGGTTCCATAAGCTAAAAGTTGAATATTATTTTGTTGACAAAACTCGACCATGTTTACTAAAGGACGGCGATCTATAAGCGAAAATTGTACTTGATTAGAGACAATTTTAATTCCCGCATCGGTAATAATTCTTAAGCGTTCGGTATCGAAATTAGTAAGCGCAAGATGTTTAATTTTTCCTTCTTGTTGGAGTTGAGTCATAAATTGGAGAGCATCGAGATAATTTTTGTTTCGATAATCCCACCAATGAAATTGCATTAAATCGAGAGATTCTACCCCCATTCTTTGCAAAGAAATCTCAATATTTTTTTCGACTAATTGTTTAGTCATTTTTCCAGGACGAGGAACCCATTTAGTAAAAGCTTGTAAATTAGATAATGCTTCTTTGCCACGACTGGCAATTAATTGACGGCGAAATTCGCCGATAAAATCTTCTGCTGGTCCATAATGGTCGGCCAGATCCCAGGTAGTAAACCCTGCATCCATGTAACGAAACATCTCTTGAATTGCTAAGGTGGGATTAATGCCGCCGTGAGCGCCTGAAACTTGCCACATTCCGTTTAGGATGCGACAGATATTTAAATCGGAGGTAAACTGGAGTCGGCTTGTTGAAGGTAAATCCATCTTTATTGGCGATGATGTCTAATACGCTAGATCGAGATTCGCAAACGCTATATTTTTACTTTAACCCCAATTGTCCTTATGCCCAGCGCAGTTGGATTACTTTATTAGAATTAGGGATGGCGTTTGAACCTGTCGAAATAGAATTGGGTAAGGATAATAAAACCGATTGGTTTCGTGCTATGAACCCCAACGGAACCGTCCCAACCGTTAAGCATGGCGAAACTGTTGTCTACGAGTCGTTGGTGGTGAATGAATACTTGTGCGAAGTGTTTGACGGTAATAAAGTGGCTTTAATGCCATCAACTGCTGGCGATCGCGCTAAGGCTAGAATATTAATGTCGCGTTGCGATGCAAGGTTAGTTAAGCTGGGCTATAGTTATCTGTCTCACAAACGAGATGAAGATGCAGCGAGAGATGACCAATTGCGATCGCAATTAGAAGAGGAATTGTGTTTTTTAGATAAGGCGATTGGTGAGTCTGGAGGAACTTATTTTTTAGGCGACAACCTAACGCTTGCCGATATTGCCTTTATTCCCTTTTTCCAGAGAATGAGCGTTGCTTTAGAAAATTTCAAGGATTTCGAGCTTAAAAGTCTCGACTTATCTCATCTCAATACTTGGTTCGAGGCTATTTCTAAGCGAGACAGTTGCGCTCAAACTCAAATGTCTCCCAAACAAATACAAGAAGTGTACGCTCGTTTCTTGAAGATAGATTACTTCAAACGCATTGGAGCAATTAATTAATATCGAATTTTTAAAAAATTTAAGGATGCGGATGGCGAGACTTGAACTCGCACAGCAAAAGCCACACGCACCTCAAGCGTGCGCGTATACCAATTCCGCCACATCCGCTAGTCCACCCCATAATATACCACATTGAAAACTTGAGACGCAATACTAAAATCCGATTTGTCTTGTCTACTCGCGGCGATCGTTATACTGGTCATTGGCAAGGTTTATCTTTAGATAAAGCTCTTAGCGCTTAAACGAGTCCGGCAATCATAAAATAGTATTTTGTCTTTGCCGGCAGCGAGAAGAAAAACCCAAAATAGCACCCAAAACTAACCAAGCATAATCGATAGTCACGATAATTTATTCATGATTTTTAAAGAATTAGTGTTGCAAAACTTTGGTCCTTATGCTGGTCGTCATACCATCAATCTAAATCCAGAAGTTAACGAACAAAACCATCCAATTATTCTCTTTGGCGGTATGAATGGGGGTGGAAAAACAACACTAATGGATGCCATTCGTCTTGCTTTATACGGACAACGCGCTCAATGTTCTACTCGCGGAAATTTAGGATATGGTGATTTCCTTACTCAATCAGTTAATCATCAAACATCGCCACTCGAACAAACTCGTATAGAATTATCTTTAGAACATATCGTAGACGACCAATGGAAAGAATTAAAAATCGTTCGTACTTGGACAAAAAATCCTAAAGATGGCAAAGATAATTTAGGGATATTAGATACAGATTGGCCGGATAATGCTTTAGCAAATACTTGGGATGAATATATTGAAACTCTTTTACCTTTAGGAATTTCTAATCTTTTTTTATTTGATGGGGAACAAGTCAAAGAACTTGCAGAACAAGACACTCCAAATCAACCAGTTATTGATGCAATTCAATCACTCTTAGGACTCGAATTAGCCGAACGATTATCAATCGATCTGGATATATTAGCAAATCGCAAACGTAAGGCTTTAGCAACCACTTCTCAACTGGCTAGTTTAGAAGAGATTGAAGCAAAACTCAAGCAATATAATAGCGATAAAGAAGAAGCTAGTAAAGCTTTAACCTCTTTGCAAAAACAGTTGGAAACTGCGCGCAAACAACATGAGAAAGCTGCCGACAAATTTCGCACTGATGGAGGAAAGATAGCAGCAGGAAGGAGTCAATTAGAAAGTCAAAAACATGAGATTGAGAAAGCAATAGAAGAATGGCGATCGCAAATGAGCAATTTAGCTGCCGATCTTTTACCAATAAGATTAATAGCTCCTCTTTTACAAAAAGCTCGCCATCAAGCAGAGAAAGAAATAAAAATTCAAGAAGCAAAAGTAGCTAAAGACGTTATCCAGCAACGAGACGAACGTTTATTAGATTATCTGACTAAGCTATCTTTATCATCCGAGCAACTTGATAAAATTAAATTTTTTCTTCAGCAAGAAGATCGATTCTTAAAAAATGAATTAAAGTTGAATGCAGAGCCTTGGTTATCTATCGATGAAAAAAGAATTAAACAGTTAGTAAATTTACTCGAACATCAACTGCCATTACAAAAAAATCTAGCCCAAAAACAAATAGAAAAGTTAAAACAACTCGAAGAAGAATTTGATTCGACCGAAAGACAACTAGCTGTTGCTGCATCGCCAGAAGAATATCAGAAATTGGATGAATTACTCAACACAGCACAAAAAGAATTATTCGATCGCACAGCAGCTTTTGAAGCCGGACAACGTAGATATGATGAAATAACAAAAACTATCGAAAAAACTAAAAAAGAACTGGCAAAGTATAGCGAACAGACAATCGATCGCGCTAATAACGAACATATTATCAATTCAGTTGCTAAAGTACAAGAAACCCTTCAGCTATTTCGCGAACGTCTTACCTTAAAAAAATTAAATAAATTAGAGGGAGAAATAACAGAATGCTTTCGCTACCTTTTACACAAATCCGAGCTAGTTCATCGAGTCGCGATCGATACCAATAGTTTTAGTCTTTCTCTTTACGATCCTAACGGGCAACCCGTTCCCAAACATCGCCTTTCGGCTGGAGAAAAACAACTACTTGCTATCGCTTTTTTATGGGGACTCGCGCGAGTTTCAGGACGTAATTTACCCGTCGCGATCGATACTCCATTAGGACGTTTAGATTCTTCCCATCGTAGTAATTTAGTCGAACGCTATTTTCCTACAGCTTCTCATCAAGTTATCTTACTTTCTACCGATACTGAAATTGGTAAAGTTGAAGTAGAACAGTTGCGTTCTCAAGATGCGATCGCGCGGGAATATCTCTTAAAATATGAACCCGATAAGCGTCAAACTAGCCTTCAAGAAGGTTATTTTTGGTAACTTCTAAATTTCAATCGCCAATAACTAAACATGGAATCGCCAATCGAACGGGTCAAACTTTCTCAAACCGCAAAAGATGGATTAATAAAACTCAAACGTAACACCAAAATCGACCAATGGAATATCTTATGTCGATGGGCATTTTGTCGCTCTCTTGCCGAAGTGAGCATTCCTTCACCCGTCCCCATTCCTACTGATAGCAATGTGGAAATGACTTGGAAAGTTTTTGGAGGAGAGCTAGGAGATCTTTTATTAATTGCTTTAAAACAACGCTGTCACGAAGATGGTTTGGGAACAGATAAAGAAACTTTAGCAACCCAATTTCGATTGCATCTACATCGAGGAATTGGATATTTAGCAGGCGATCCTAACCTCAAAAAAATCGAAGATTTGATTGCTTTAACCCTCAAACATGAAGACATTAACCAGCAAGATTAATCGCAAAGCGATCGCTCTTTTACTCTTGTTAATTGGTGGCCTAGCCTTTTACTTTCAATTGAAACGCTTAGGCTATATCCCTCCACTGAATTACTTATTAAACGCTCAAGAGAATTTAACGCAGAAAGATTTACATACTGCCGTACCAGGAAATCAACAATTAAATTACAATCGCGCGATCGCAGAGATTATTCCTTCTACAACTATCGATCTATCTAAAACATCAATTTTATTGACACTCCCGCCACTAACCGCTATCGCGGTGTAGTGGGGGATTCTTCATTCACAGAGTCTTAACTAACTAGGCTAACGCCAAGTCCCGTCAGAACCTCTCCAGAAGCGTTTTCTAGCACGGACTGCCCGACCGCACTTATTCCTCGATT
>JAAUUT010000229.1 GCA_012031035.1 Candidatus Altimarinota bacterium
ATCAATTTATACTATAATGATAATACCTAAAATATGTGTTTGTCAAGCGTGCTAAGCGGTTTATTAGCTGGTTGCAATTCATCCCGTCGGTAAAACCGAGGGACTTCTTGCAACATATAGTTAAATAGTGGGGTGGGCATTGCCCACCCTACTGATTACTGTTAAGCTAAACCTACTGCTGAAATCAACATATCAAATATTTTAATCCCAATAAATGGTGCAATAATTCCACCCAAACCGTAAATTAGGATATTTCGTACTAATAATTGATTCGCCGTTAACGGTCTAAATTCTACTCCTTTTAGGGCTAAAGGAATCAACGCAGGAATAATAAGCGCATTGTAAATTAATGCCGATAAAATAGCCGATCGCGTACTAGCTAACCCCATAATATTAAGGCTACCAATACCAGCCGCAGCAAACATGGCTGGAATTATCGCAAAATATTTAGCGATATCGTTAGCAAGGGAAAAGGTTGTTAATGCGCCGCGAGTAATTAATAGTTGTTTGCCTATCGTTACCAAATCGATGAGCTTGGTAGGATCGGAATCGAGATCCACCATATTCGCTGCTTCTTTTGCCGCTTGCGTTCCCGAATTCATCGCCAAACCGACATTCGCCTGCGCTAATGCAGGCGCATCATTGGTTCCATCTCCGGTCATGGCAACTAATTTTCCTTGCTGTTGTTCTTGTTGAATGACGGAAATTTTGTCTTCTGGCGTTGCTTCGGCAATGAAGTCATCAACCCCTGCCTCTCCCGCAATAACTGAAGCAGTAATGCGGTTATCTCCCGTTAACATAACAGTACGAACGCCCATGCGACGCAATTGATCGAAGCGATCGCGGATTCCTGGTTTAACGATATCTTTGAGATAGATTACGCCGTATAAATCCCCATTGAAAGCGGCTGCTAAAGGAGTGCCACCCAAGCGAGAAACTCTTTCGTAAGCGTCGTCTAATTCGGGGGGAACTCGACCGCCGCGAGAACGAACAAATCCTTTAATTGCATCAACTGCACCCTTGCGATATTCTCCCCCAGTGGGTAAATCCGTCCCACTCATGCGAGTTCTAGCAGAAAATTCTATTGCTTCTGCTAGTCCGCTATCAAAATTTATCGTTGCTCCCAAATTAGAAGCCAATCTCGCGATCGATTTTCCTTCGGGCGTACTGTCAAAGATACTAGCAGAAAGCGCAATATTCGCAATTTCTTGTTCCGAGTAACCGTTAACGGGAATAAATTGTTCTGCTAAGCGATTTCCTAGCGTAATCGTTCCCGTTTTGTCTAAAACTAAAGTATTAATATCTCCACAAGCCTCTACTGCCCTTCCAGAGGTGGCTACGACGTTAAATTGTGCTACCCTGTCCATCCCAGCAATCCCGATCGCGCTTAGCAATCCGCCAATCGTAGTCGGAATTAAGGCAACTAACAAAGAAATTAAAGTAACAACTCCTACCGGACTGTTAACATAATTGGCGAGAGGAGGAATTGTAGCAACGACAATTAAAAAGACTTGGGTGAGAACGGCTAACAAAACCGTAAGGGCAATTTCATTGGGGGTTTTAGTGCGTTCTGCGCCTTCGACGAGGGCAATCATGCGATCGAGGAAACTTTGACCGGGGTCAGACGTGACGCGGATAGTTAACTCATCTGAGAGAATTTTTGTTCCTCCGGTGACAGAACTAGCAACGTCCGAACCAGGTTCTTTAAGGACGGGTGCAGATTCTCCAGTAATGGCAGATTCATCTACTGATGCGACTCCTTGAATGACTTCTCCATCGGCGGGAATCGTATTGCCAGCAAGGACTTCTATAATATCGCCTTTGCGAAGTTGAGTAGAACTGACCTCTTCGATCGCGCCATCGGGTAATACTCGTCTCGCTGTTGTATCTGATTTAGTGGCGCGTAAGGTATCGGCTTGTGCTTTGCCGCGTCCTTCTGCAACTGCTTCGGCGAAGTTGGCAAACAAAACAGTAAAAAAGAGAATTAGGGTGACTAAACCATTAAAAAAACGCTGGTTTTCCCCAGGAACCGGGCCAAATAAATTGGGATCGAAGGTCAAGAGTGCGGCGATAATCGTGCCAACCCAAACCATAAACATGACTGGGTTTTGACCATTACTTTTGGGTTAAGCTTGACAAAAGACTCTTTAAATGCATGTTTATATAGCTGATTATTATCAACTTTCTTGTTTTTTTTGCCTTTTACAAGTCTTTTTTGGAATCGTTTTAAATTTTGTTCTTGTTTTTGGTGGTTATTGTTCATAAGTTTGATTAGAAGTTTCGCTCGTTAATACTCGACTGGAGCAGTTGCTCTATCTGGGTAACAGTTGCGGGGGTATAAAGCGGCACAACAGTAGCTAGAGCGGCGATCGCGCCAGCACAAAAGGCTGGCATCATCCACCAGTAAAGTTTGCGGCGCTTGCGATCGCTTGGAGGTAGCGTTTTTTGCGGCATCCCATTATCGCTCAGCGAGGGCGCATGAAAGAGGCGATTACCCAGACCAACTCCGAGCGTTCCTGCAAGTCGGGGATGTAATGCCAGGTTTGGGTTTCGGGCTTGAATGGAGTGCTAGAAAGAGGAATGCCATTGTAATCCCCTTTATATAAGGCTTGCTCTTCCCTTTCTTTTTCCGAACAGAAAGTTGAGGGGAGCTTTAAAAGATCGACTTGGTACGACTGAGCGTTCAGGTCTTCGAGCGCTTCTGCTGCCGTCTGATACCGCCGTTTAATAGCAGGTTGCAGCATTCGGTCAAGCACCCGGACGAGGGACTCATCCACAGTCGCGAGCAAAAAATCTTGCCATCTCCAGACATCCTCGCCGCAATCGAACAGATCGAAAGGGGGAACCTGGGTCAGCAAGTGAATGCAAGTTACTCCTAAGCTGTAGAGATCGCTAGGATATACAGCCTTGCCTCTGACTTGTTCGGGCGCTGCATATTCAGCACTGCCAATAACCGTTCCAGTCTTTGCCAAATTTAAACCCGCGATCGCTTTAGCTGCCCCAAAATCCACTAAAACCAGTTGCCCATCGCTAAAGCGGCGAATAATGTTGGCAGGTTTGATGTCTCGATGAATTACCTGGCGGTCGTGGACGAACTGCAACACGGGTAATAATTGATGTAAGAGTTGGCGAACCTCTCGCTCGTCAAAAGCTCCCGCTTCAACTAGCTCCTGCTCCAAGGTTTGTCCGTCTATAAACTCCTGTACCAGATATTCCTGCCCGTCCTGCTCGAATGCGTCTAGTAATATTGGAATCTGAGGATGATTGCCCAGTTCGGCTAGTGTTGAGGCTTCTTGGTGCAATCCTCTAGCTGTTTTCTGCCATATCTGCTTAATAGCGCAGCGAGGCTTAGACGGTCGAGCCTCATCGATCGCGAGGAAAGTTCTGCCAAATCCACCTTGCCCGATGGATTGGACGACCCGATAGCGTCCTTGTAATAGTAGCCCAGAATCATAGTTGACAGGGGTTATAATTTGAGAATTCTGCGGATGTTCGCAAACAGGTTTGAGACAGTAGCTCATAACAATGTATTGTCTAAGAAAGCCGCCTTGACTTCCTAGCTAGGCTGTAAAGCATTCAATGCCAGATTCAGCTTCAGCACGTTTACGCCAGGTTCGCCGAAGATGCCCAAGAAAGGTTCATCGGTGTTTTGAGCAATTAAAGCTTCAACTTGATTCGGTTGTAGGTTTCTAACTCTGGCAATGCGATCGACCTGATTTCTAGCAGCTTCTATTGTGATGTGAGGGTCGAGACTGGAACCCGATGTATAAACTAAATCTGCGGTTGGGAGAATTCCTGCTTCTTTGAGACGGTTAAAATCTCCCTGAATTTTTTTGTTAGGATCTGGGTCGTTATTTCCTGCAATTCTTTCTAGCAAAGCGGGATTGCTAGGCGCTAAATTACTAGCACCAGAAACCCCCGTTTTGAGAACGCCTACTTCGTCTTTGTTGGGATCTGCCGTACTGTAGCTGGTCGTGCTAGGACGGCTGTTGAAATAACGGTCTGAAGTAAAAGGTTGACCGATAAGCGCAGAACCAACGACTTGTCCCTGGGCATTTTTAAGCAAGCTGCCGTTGGCTTGGTAGGGAAAGACTGCTTGACCGAAGGCTACCATTGCTAAGGGATAGATAATCGCTGTGATTGCCCAAAGAACTAGGGGAACTCGAATCGCTCTGCTTGTTTCTCGAACAATACTCATCTAGAATCGCTCCGGTTGAAACATAACAACAAAAAGGTAGCCCGAAAGAGTTATAGTAACGATGCCCAAAAGTGCGATCGCCCATATTTGCAATCGGGAAAGATCGCCGCCTGTAGCAGCTAGTACGGCTGGTGCAAGTACAAGATTGCAGCACAGCGCCAGAAACAAGTACAGAGGTAGCTTTTGTCTCGGCCACTCAATCGACATTTCGGCAATATTTTCAATAAATTGAAGAGGTTTCATTGTTTGGGAGTAGGGGAATAGGGAATAGGGGAGTAGGGGAATAGGGGAATAGGGGAGTAGGGAATAGGGGAGTAGGGAATAGGGAGTAGGGAGTA
>JAAUUT010000105.1 GCA_012031035.1 Candidatus Altimarinota bacterium
CTTCTTTTAAAGCTTTTTGCAATTTTTCTTTCTGCTCTGGCTTGAGATAATTCTTAGCTGGCATCTTGATTTATAATCTTTTTATTTGGATTTACATTATACGTCATTTGAATGCTGAACAGCTTATCAACCATCTGAAAAGCCATGTCTGGAGATTTAATGATTCGACAATTATAAAAAGCTTCACTAGCCGTTTTATAGCTGTAGTCATCGCGAAGAAATATTGTTAAATTTGGATGAGCATTAAAGATTTTTGCCGTTTTTTCTAAATTACTTTCTTTAACAAAATAAAGAGTTTGTGGCAAGATGAAAATCGGTCGGTCTAAATAGGTGGAAATGATTTGTTCGCGGAATTTCTGATAGTCAGTCCACAGATCGCCCAAATTACCTCCACCATGCAGAAGTATGGGAGCTTTCCCAACATGCTTTTCCATTACCTCGCCAGAAAAGTTTTTTAAGTCTGAGGCATAGCCTATTTTTGCCTTGAGGACTTGGGTAATGTAGAATAGCTCTCCCAGCCAAATCAAATGATCGCCAAGGTTACTATGGTTGGGATAGTCAAGCAAAGCATACTCTTTAGAATTGCCTAAATCTCCTAAAGCTTGATGTAGCTGCTCTTTGATTTGTTTGAGATTCACTAAATCTTTCATTAATCGTAAGCGTATTTAAATTAATTTTAGATTTATTCACAATCATACCAGAAATAATTTGTATTTTTAAATCGGATTGAGATCGACAAACCTGCGTAAGGCTCCACACGGGTAATATCGTTTCGCTTGAACCTTGATACGGATTGGAAGACTTTTTCAGCGACCAGTTATTCAACTATTTTCGGCTTAACATAGAGTGTATCTACTCAGTACACTTAGAAAATGGAATTCTGACCTGTTATTTCCACCGTTACCGCTATTGTCTGGAAACAGGAGAATGCTTGACTGTACCAACAAAACCTTTAAAATCTTATCCGGTAAAATTAATAGACGATCGCGTTTGGGTAAAAGTCAGATAAAAAGAAAATCTTAAGTTTTACTGGTTGTGTTGCTATGCGATAGTTACCTTAGTAAGTATTGAATACTTTTGGCTATTATCACACTGAAAATTTTTTGAGGTTAACTATGTCAGAATTTCACGACTTTCTTAAACACAAATATGCTTATGTTGCCATTGGTGAATTTAAGCCTGGTTGTTTTTCAGAAGCACAAAGACTTTACGAAAAAGCTGTTTCTACCTATACAGAAGGATTTAAAGGAGCCTTTCTATTACAAAAACCAGGCACTGATGAAGGAATTGCCATCATTATGTGGGAAAAGATTGAAGATATGGAAGCCAATCAAAGCGAGGTTTATAACGAAATTTTAAAGAAAATGAATCCTTTATTTGCTAAACCACCAATAACAGATTTTTATGAAGTGTGTAGCGAGATTTAAAAATAATAAAAAGAATGATTAGAAACAATTATTTGCGATCGCCTTTCCTATTACTTAATTTCACATTAGACATAATTGATAACTGTTAATAGAGCTATGAACATCAATTAAAAAATTAGTTTAAATGCTTCCTTTGAGGAGAAAGGTAATGTAGGAGGAGGAATGGGGAAAACATGTATCTATCTTTTCCCCTTCCTAAAAATCATGCCCCTTTTCCCGAATAAAAGCAAGAAGTCTAATGACCCGACCATGTAACCCATTTAGGAGATATACCCGTCACTGTACACTCTCCTAAGTTGTAGTCTACGTCTTTAAGATTACTTTCCATTGTGTCGGCGACACTGAGATCGGTTCCTGCTAATTTAGCATTAGTTAGGTTAGTGCCGCTCAGATCGGCACCGTTGAGATTAGCATCAGTCAGATTCGCACCACTCAAATTAGCTTTGTGCAAATTAGCGCATCGCAAATCTGCACCGCTGAGATCTGCTCCTCTTAAATCCGCACCGATTAAATCTGCACCGATCAAATTCACCTCGACTAGATTAGCGCCGACCAAGTTAGCACCACTTAAATCAGCATTAGTCAGGTTAGCTTGCATCAGACAAGCGCCGCTCAGATCGGCTAGATTGAGATCGATATCGCTGAGATCTGCTCTTGTAAGGTTGATGCGAGATAAAATAGCGCCTTTTAAAGTAACTTGATGCAAACAGATTTCAGTAAAATCTAATTCTTTGGCTGCATAGCGATTGAGTAACTCATGAGTATTCATATGTGTTTCTCCCTGCGAAAGCTGTGAATTAGCTATTGATTGGTGAATGGTGATTAGTCATTGGTCATTAGTTACAAAGGACAAATGACAAACAACACAATCCTTACTCACTTGTCCCTTTTACGATCGCAACATTCGCTCATAACTGAATAGATGGCGAGATTATTGATTATTTAAGGTTTATTTTGCAAAACTGCAATCGCACTGGTATTTAAAAAATTTTAGATGAGGGCTGTGCTGCGAGTTATCTTGATATTTTGATTTTACTGCAAAATTCTGAGAATTTTATTACAAAATCTTGCCTTTTATTGCATTATTTTAAGAAGAACTTTTTTAAAACTAAACTAGCGATCGCATTACTTAAAAATTAACTGTTAAACCGATGAGATATTCTAATAGCTTATCATTAAAAAACAAAAGTAAAAGAGTTTTTTCCCTAGTAATTACGCTAAATCTCCTATCAGCTAATGCTGTTGCTCAAGATATTCCCCTTCATGATTCAGATGATATTTTTCATCCTGTTATTGCTAGAAATGGCATGATTGCTACTCAAGAAAACTTAGCCACACAAGCAGGATTAGAAGTATTAAAAGAAGGTGGAAATGCTGTCGATGCTGCCGTTACTGTTGGGTTTACTTTAGCCGTTACCCTACCCCATGCAGGAAATTTGGGGGGAGGTGGTTTTATGTTAATTTATAATAACCAGGATAATAAAACGATCGCGATCGATTATCGAGAAAAAGCACCCGCTTCAGCAACGCGCGATATGTTTCTCGATGAAAATGGCGAAGTTGATGTAAAAAAAGCAAGATTCAGTCATTTAGCGGTTGGGGTTCCCGGTACGGTTGCGGGTTTAATTTTAGCCTTAGAAAAATATGGGACAATCTCATTAGCAAGAGCTTTACAACCCGCGATCGCGCTAGCAGAAAATGGTTTTCCTGTCGATGAAGATTTACGAACTTCTTTGATTTTTGCCAAAAAACAAATGCAAGCTTCACCTGCAAGCCAGACTTAATTTTAATAAAAAGATGGCAGTCTTTATGAGGTGGGAGATATTCTCGTTCAAAAAGATTTAGCTAAGAGTTTAAGACTAATTGCAAGAGAAGGTAAAGATGCGTTTTATCGGGGAGAAATTGGCGATCGCATTGTTTCTGAGATGAAAGCTAATAATGGCTTAATTACCAAAGAAGATTTAGCTCAATATAAACCAGTTATTCGTCAACCGATTCGAGGCACTTATCGAGGCTATCAAATCTATTCTATGCCGCCTCCGAGTTCTGGTGGCGTACATCTCATACAAATGTTAAATATTTTAGAAAAATTTCCTTTGCAATCGCTAGGTCATAATACAGCAAGAGCGATTCATCTAATGGTAGAAACGATGAAATTAGCTTATTGCGATCGCTTCAAATATATGGGCGATACCGATTTTGTTAAGGTTCCGATAGAACGGTTAATTTCTAAAAGTTATGCCGATGAATTGCGTCAAAAAATAAATCGCGATCGCGCTACTCCTAGCGAAGAAATCTTACCAGGAATCATTAATCAAACATCAGAAGAAAAACCCGATACTACTCATTATTCTGTTGTCGATAAAAATGGCAACGCTGTTGCTAATACTTATACTTTAAACTTCAGCTACGGAACGGGCATAACAGTAGCAGGAACGGGAATATTATTAAACAATCAAATGGATGATTTTACTGCTAAACTTGGTGTAGCTAATGCCTTTAGGTTAGTAGGAGGAGAAGCCAACGCGATCGCGCCAGAAAAAAGAATGCTCAGTTCGATGACACCAACAATTATTACCAAAAATGGAAAGCCTTTTTTAGTAACGGGAAGTCCTGGCGGCAGTCGAATTATTACCATTGTCTTACAAATAATAATTAATATCATCGATCGCGGCATGAATATTGCTGAAGCAACTAATTCCGTGCGAGTACACCATCAATGGTTTCCCGATGAATTACAAGTCGAAAAAAACTTAAATGAAGACACAATTCGATTACTGAAAGAAAAAGGTCATAATGTAGTAATAGGACGTGCGGCAGGAAGCGCTCAAAGCATTATGTCTGTCGATGGAATTTTTTATGGTGCTTCCGATCCTCGCAAATCTGGTGCTTTGACTGTCGGTTATTAAACTAGTAATTAGGATTAGGAATTAATAAATTGTTCGCTTTCCCACTCCCCAATTTCCATTCACTAATATGGTAAGATTACCAACTCATACAGCGTATCCTTTCTCGAAAACTTATAGCGAAATTATTGATGTTCGTTCGGAAAAGGAATTTGCAGAAGATTGCATTCCTGGGGCGATTAATTTACCCGTTCTCAATCATGAAGAACGCGCTAAAGTAGGAACAATTTATAAACAAGTTTCTCCTTTTGAAGCGCGCAAACTTGGTGCAGCTTTAGTAGCAAAAAATATGGTCGATCGCCTCACTCATCACTTTGCCAATAAAGATAAAAAATACTCTCCATTAATTTACTGTTGGCGTGGCGGTCAACGTTCTAATAGTTTAGCAATGGTACTAACGCAAATTGGCTGGCAAGTTACCGTCTTAGAAGGAGGTTATAAAACCTATCGCGCTTACATTCGCCAACAATTAGAAACTTTACCCTTACAATTTAACTATAAAATTCTTTGTGGGTTAACAGGAAGTGGAAAAACTCATATTCTGCATCAATTAGCACGACGAGGAGAACAAATATTAGATCTCGAAAAAATAGCTAATCATCGAGGTTCTTTGTTAGGGCAAACATGGGAAAATGATTCAATTGCTCAACCATCGCAAAAACAATTTGAATCGAGGTTGGTCGAGCAATTACAACAGTTAAATACCGAGCGAACTGTTTGGGTAGAATCAGAAAGTAACAAGATTGGAGAAGTTTATTTACCCACTAGTCTGTGGAAGCAAATGAAACAAGCAAGCTGTATAGAAATTCAGTTACCTATAGCAGCTAGAGTTAAATGGTTATTACAAAAATATTCTTATTTAACTCATCATTCAGAAATAGTGAAAAATAAGTTACTTGCGCTCAAGGTTCGCTATGGTAGAGAAAAGATTGCACAGTGGCATCGCTTAATCGATGAAGAGAAAGGAGATATTTTCGTAGAAGATTTACTTAAAAGCCATTACGATCTGGCTTATCGACGTTCGCTTGAAAAGACTTATCAAAAAATAGAACGAGTATTATCGGTTGCCGATTTATCGGAACAAAGTCTTGAAACGGTATTAAACTTTCTTTGTGAAAATATTTAACTGACGATCGATCGTTAGCGATGAGATAATTTATCGCGATCGCGAGGGGTCAATCGCCAGCTAAGCTATGTTACCTTGTTTATAGTACGCCAGCGTTTGCCAATCCTAGGATAGCTCCCGTTCCCAAGATGTGACCCAAGCAAACAGTTCCTATAAAAGCACCTAAGCTCAATCCCAAGGGCAAAGGAAGTGCGGGGCCTACGTTTTTGTATTTAATAGTTGCTCTACCAATAGCGATCGCGAGAACATTACAAAGGATCATCACAAGAGCAACTTTCGGATTCCATTCTACAGTTTGGGCAACCGTAGACGCAGCAAGCAATAAATGTGAATACATCAAATGATTTTCTCCTTAATTTTTCTTTAAAACGTTTGATGTTATATATTTTTTACCAGGATTGGAATCAATTTTTAACAAGTGTTGCAATACTTAGTAATTCAATGAAGTTTTGTAAATCATTGATGAGACTGCAACGACAACTGAAGCTATGAAAATCCGATCGCTATTTCTAGGCGATTAATTTGAACTTGAATGCTATCTCCATAATTCAGATACTCGATGAAAGGAGCCAGAATTTCCAGGGTTGAATTATCTTGAAAATGAGTTCTTTTTGTTTCGGGATGGGGATAATAAATTAAAGACTGATAGTAAATATTTTTATAGATAACTTGACAGCGTGAAAAAGAGAAGTGTTCGGGAGGATGTCTAGAAGTCCACTCAACATTTCGGAAGGTGTATTCTGGGTTTTTTACGGTGAAAGTATGGGGACTAATCGATACATTTAACGTACCTGGAAAAAAAGAAGTCAAATCCAATCCTAGTTTTTGAAAAAAAGGAATTTGCATAGGGATCGAACCGCCAGGATAAGGACTGTCGGGTGCTACACCAGAAGCAATTTGATGTCCCTGCTTAATTATTCCATCAACCGTTACCCACTGATTTTGCACGATTCAGTACAGTTTTTAGCTTTTTGCGATATTCTAGATCGGGATTCGTTTAATTTAAAGCGATCGCCATTCACCATCATGCAAGTTTCTTCCCCAACTAACCAGTCTATTGATATTCGCACCTGTCCGATTAATTTAGATTGTTGGTATGTTGTCGCGCGCAGTAGCGAAGTTAAAGATAAGCCTCTTGGGGTAACATTATGGCATCAGGCGATCGTTCTCTATCGAGATAAGTTAGGTAAAATTCATGCGCTAGAAGATCGTTGTCCCCATCGCCAAGTCAAACTCAGTCACGGACAAGTCATAGGCAATAATCTTGAATGTGCTTATCATGGATGGTGTTTTACTTCCGAGGGAAATTGCGCTACAGTTCCCTATCTTGCTTCCAATCAAAAATTACCCAATTGTAAGATTGCCTGCTATCCGGTACGAGAATTAGACGGATTTATTTGGTTATTTCCTGGGGAGCGAGATAACTTAAATAATAACGCCATACAACCAATGAGAGTCCCAGAATGGGAACATCTCAATTATATTGCTACGGTTTCTAAGATTGAATGTCAGGGACATTATTCTTTTTTAATAGAAAACCTGATGGATATGTATCACGGTCATTTACACGATGATTATCAAGCTTGGACATCAGCAGTTTTAAAAGATATTTCCATAGATGTTAACCGAGTAGATGCTCGTTACGAAGCACAAAGCTATTATAAGATTGATAAAATTTGGTCGATTTCTCAGTTATTTTTTCCCGCTTTGCGTCGCCTTCATCCCGAACCTTTAGATGTCAGTTATATCTATCCTCATTGGGTATCAACATTAGGAAAAGATTTCAAAATTTATTGTTTATTTTGTCCGATTGATGAAACGTCAACTCGCGCGTATTTAATTCACTTTACTTCTCTCAATGCCTTCTGGCGCTTGCATAAATTACCCATCTGGTTTCGTCGATTTATTAAAGATAGTTTATTTGGTTCGGCGCAAAAATTATTAGATGGTTTAGTACGTCAGGATGTTGAAATGATCGAACAAGAACAGCAAGCTTATCTTAACAATCCTCGTCGTCGTACTTATGAATTAAATCCGGCGATCGCTAGCGTACAAAAATTAATTCGCCAACAAATTGCACAATCTGAAAAATAAATTTATAAGCTTAAATAAATTTCTATTGTCAAGCTAACTATTAGCTTACAAACGAATCCTCTAGTAAAGGTAAATAGCCATTTTCCCCTATTCATTTTTATTATGCTTGTTGAACCGAATTTGAGATTATTTGTTCGATCGCTAAAAGTGTTTGAGTAATTCCTTGTTGAGTAATCGCGGATATTTCTTCGCCAAACTCAAAATTAATTGCTGGTATTAAAATCCAATAAGCAATTGGCACTTTATTATAAACAATTTTGCTTAAGGAAAGAAGCGATCGCGGATCTTCTGTATGTCCTGAATTTGAATATTCACGATTGCATTCAAGCAATTCGATCTTGATTTCTTCTAAATTTTGTTTAGATGAAATCACCGCATCAACAAAAATAACAGTGTCAGCATTAGCCAATTCTTCTGCCAATTCTGGTGTTAATTGATGAACGGCAAGCGATCGCACATTAGGTAAACTCCATTTTGCTACTCGCTTTGCTACTAATTGTCCCGCACCATCATCGCTTCTCAATGTGTTTCCATAACCGACGATCAGATACTTCATAATTTTCAATTTATATAAATATCGCTTCAATCATCGATTAGATAATTTTTCTCCTGCCATAATGCGATTGACTCAAAACATAAAAATATAATAGGGAGCAGTCTATTACTCCCTATTATGACTACTTTTTAATGCCTGCAAATATCTCAGTGACAAAAATTGAAAAGTAGATATGGCAATTCTCATATAGATGAGGTACAGAACTAGTAGTTCAGGAGTTCGGGAGTTCAGTAACTTAATGTACCTTACTGATTTGAGAAACGCTATAGCTGTTTTCAGAAAATAAAAGTTTGAACTATCTTAGGCGGTTGCGCTTGTTTCTTCAGAAGCTGGTTTTGCAAATCCGAAGAAAGCAGCAATAGCTGCTGTCAAAGCATTAAACCAAACATTATTACCGAAGATAGGCATTAAACCGAAAACAGTGTTAGAAAAAGGTAGTAGTCCCAACAGTGCTATAAAAGCATAGGCGATCGCAAAACCGCGATTGAATGCACGCGCGCTTCTCCAATCTGTAGACATAATAATCCCAACAAATCCAACTAAGCAATGGACGAAGTTATGCACGATATTTGTTGGAAATAGCCCGAATACATAACCAAATCCGGTACTATAAAGATTATTCGCCGCATCGCCTGCATCAACTGCCGAAATTGGAGCGCTACCGTCGGGCATCCAGGCAAAAGAGGGTGTAAATCCAGCAAAACCGATAAATAGAAATAGAAGCCCCAAAAGTAACGCACAATAACGTTCTGCCATCTTCGGATCTTTCATTGCTTCTCTCATTGTTATTATCTCCTGTTTTCAAAATTTCACGATGACGAAGCTTCTCCAAGCCTCTTGAATATCTCTGCCCAATAATCTTGAGGGCAACCTATTGACAATCAATTTTTTAGCTTTTAGTTAATCCCAAAAAGCTTCTTGCCATTTGTTGATGGTTAATAAAGAATGGGAATTACTTTTTATTATTCAAACACAACTCCCCTTAATAGCCTCCATCAAAAGGAAGAATTATAAATGTCAGATCATAGAGAATTTGTATTGTTTTTTGTTGAGTTAGCTTATTAATGAAAACGTGGGGGATATAGATGATTTTTATTAAAGCTTTGAAAGATCTTGCAGTTTTCTTGCTCTGTTAACAGCGATCGCAGGCGAACAAAAATGTCGATCTCCTATGAACTTAAGTGAAGTGATGACAATAAAAAGTTCATTGGTGCATCTGCTCTTAATTTACCGCATCAAGATGATTTTTAGCTGAGATTTTTGTTGCTACATTCAAGTGATTATCGAAGGAGCAGTTGCTAACACTTGTGCCCCCCGTTGCATTTGTTCGATATCGGCTGAAGTCCAAAAGCGAGCATTTTGACAGTGATGAGCTACGAGCAATCCCCATAAGCCTCTAGCTGTCAAAACAGGGATAACTAAGTTAGCGCGAACTTGAATGCTGCGGAGAAAATCGCGATGGCAAGGATGAATGGGTTCTAATTCGATATCTGCGATCGCTCTTACTCGTCCTGCTAAATACATAGCTGCATACTCATCGTTAAAGCATTCGTCTGCTCCTGTCGAACCCAGAATCGAGAATTGCGAAACACTTATAGATTCAAAAGTTACCTGCCCTTGCCATTGACAATAAAAGTAATATAAAACTATGCGATCGACTCCAAGTGCATTCCTTATCTGATTCGTGGTTTCTTGAACGAGCGTATCTCGCTCTAGCGTTTTAGCGAGGTGGTCGATGACTCTTTTCAAACTGCGTTGCTCGCGAGACAAAGATGTTAAGTTTCGATTCAATTCTTCATTTGAATGAGTTGGCATAGGGTTGACAAGATGACTCAGTAGTGCTTGTTAACTTGTTTTTGCTGTTTTTTACACAATCTTGTTATTTGAATCCAGTCAACTATCTTAGCAACTTTCACGCATTCATCAGAACCCATAGACAATGATAATCCGAGTTCCACTCGTATTAATGATAGGAGAACAAAATAGTAGGTCAAATGAACTCAGCAAGGTTGTCACCAACCCTGCTGGTCTTCAAAACGGAACGTTAAAGTTTCCCTTAATTCCGCTCCTCAATATCTCGGTATTTGTCAAGTACACCTCATACAGCTAAATTAAGGGCAGTTTTTTTGTAGCCTAAGCTAGTCGTTTTTCTAAGTATTGACCGATAGTAAGTTCTTGTCCGGCTCGCGAAATAATGGTTTGTCGAGTTCTATAATTATCGCCAATTAATTTTATCTCTTCCTCGAAAACTGAGCCGCCGTATTCTGTTCTCAAGCAAAGCGTTTTTGGGTTGCTAAATGAATAAGTTGCGATGACGGGTTCTGTAGTGGCAAAGCCGCGATCGCGATATAAAATATTCTCTTTAACTCCAATTATGGTAGAGCCTACCGATGGTTTGCGAGATTTTCCGGTGTAGTTACTTTCCCAGGTAACTTCAGTCCCGCTCAATAAGGCGCTTTTATCTTCTAACTGATGCAGTTGTGCTAGTTTAACAAGTTCCGGCGAGCCTTGCTCCAAAAAACGAATGGTTAAATCGCTAACGACTTCTTGAGGTTCGACATCCTGCTTGAGAGTGTAATAGCGTCGTTGAGATTTCCATCTTCCTGCGGATTGCTCGAAAAACTCATTGGCTAGTAATTCTATTGATAATTGATTAACTGGCATGGATGTCATCACCTATTTAACCTTTTCTCCTTTTTAGCTCATGACAAGGGGCTTTTGTCAAGTTATAATAAAAGCTATTTATAATTCTTAATATAACATACAAAATTTTTTTCGGGAATCTTGCCGCGCAATTGCTGGACAAGTTACTATTGCTTTTTAAACAGCGACGAAAAAAGTAGCATAACCTTCCGATAACTCATATTTTGGGAAATTAGCTATAAATATGAGTTTTCTTGCCATGTTGTTCTAATTTTGACAGATGAATACTTAAAATTTGTAAGCAATTATACTCAAATTCAAAATTTAAGTTTTTTGTTCGATTTGGGTTATGCGCTTTTCTAAACTCGTCACTCGTTCTTTCAATTCAATCGCTAGAGTCGCCAAACGCTCGAACATGGGGTCGCTGCTTCCGACAACTACGCCGTTAACCTCTTGTGGGGGAGTAATTTGACGGGGTTCGGATGGAGTGCTAGGACGAGAACCCGACCTTCCCACCGAACGAATTTCAGCTTCTAAACGAGAAACGCGCGATCGCAAACTAGTAATTTCCGAGCGAATGGCAGTATCTGATTGAGCAACGATTGGATGGGGATAAATTATCTGAATGCCTATGCTAACAATTAAGGCTAGAAATAAGATCGAGCAGAATTGGACAAGAGATTGGCTCAGTATAGAAAACTTTTTCATCTTTAATCCTAGATCGATAGCTCTATCTTGACAATAGACTTTTTACCCTTTCTCCGACTTCTGCAAAAAGTCTAATTGATTGCGATTGTGGGGTTCGAGAAGATTGGTTAATTCCGGGCCAGAGGGAATAATCCCACCAGGATTGAGGGGAAATAAGTTACCGTAATAATCTCGCTTGACTGCTTCGACATTGCAAGTATCGGCTACCCCAGGAAGTTGATAGAATTCGCGCAGGTACGCTCCCAGATTTTGGTAGTCTTGAATTCGTTTGCGGTTGCACTTGAACAGTCCATAATAAACCGCATCAAAACGAAATAGCGTTGTAAAAAGACGCACGTCTGCTAGCGTAATGCGATCGCCACATAGATAGCGATTTTCTTGTAAAACCGCATCAATTTCATCTAAAGTAGTGAATAATTCTTGACAGACTTGCTCGTATGCTTCTTGGGTTTGAGCAAATCCGCAACGATATACGCCATTGTTCACTGCATGATAAATCTTTTCATTCCATGCGTCGATCTTATCTTTAAGTTCTTCTGGATATAGATCTAAAGTAGGATTAGTTGCACACTGGTTAAATTGAGAGTTGAGTATAACGATAATTTCTGAACTTTCATTATTAACGATAGTTTTTGTCTGGCGATCGAATAGCACTGGAACAGTAAAGCGTCCCTCGTAATCGAGTTTAGCTTTTTGATAAAATTCAGCTAGCGTGCGACAATCTTCTTCTGGTTTCTCGAATACCCAACCGCCTTCTTCTGGTGCAGGGGAGACAAGAGTCACGGAAATGACATCTTGGAGTCCTTTAATTGCTCTTACAATTAAGGTGCGGTGTGCCCAAGGACAACTCAATCCTACAATTAAACGATAGCGTCCTGCTGCGGGTTGATAGGGATTTTCTTTGTCGGTTGAAATAAGATTTCTAAAAGCACTCGCTGGACGAATATATGCTCCTTTCGCGTCGCGCGGAGCAAGATTTGACATCATTAAATGCCAAAGCGTCGTCCAGACAAATTTTCCCAGTCGAATAAGAAATTTGGGGGGAAGCGATCTTTTTTTGGGGAGAATTTTCATTTTTTAATAGTTGGCGCAATGCGGTTAAATTAATATCAAAATGTTTTTTTATCTCGCACAGAGGCACAGAGAGACACAGAGAGATACAGAGAGATACAGAGAGTTTTTAGATTAGGTCGAGACGCGATATATCGCGTTTGGTTTTGTTATTTAAGATCGTACTGTGTCTTATTTGATATCGACAAAGAAAGAGATTTAAGAGTTTGTTTTGAAATCTTAGTTAATTTATGATGGCTCGTTACTCTTCTATTTTGCCAAATGGTTGCTTGCTCCGTCAGGCGAAAGCTAACGATATATGGAAGATTCGGAAATTAGTGCTGATAGCCAAACTCGATCCCACTCAATTGCGCTGGGAACAGTTTTGGGTTATCGATCGCGATGGGAAAATTATAGCTTGCGGACAGTTACGATCTTTTGAGGGGGCGCAAGAATTGGGGAGTTTAGTAGTAGCTAAAGATTGGCGCAATCAGGGAATCGGAACATATTTAGCTCAGCATTTAATTGAAATAGCAAACCAACCTCTCTATTTAGAATGTCTCGGCGCTAAGCTAGCCTCATTTTATACTCGTTTGGGATTTATTCGTGCCTCTTGGAACGAATTGCCGTCTTCTATCAAAAAAAAGTTTGGGATTTCGACTTTTGCTGCAAGTTTATTACGACTACCCTTAACTATCATGCAGTATCGAGGAGTAGTTTAAGAAATTTTACAAAAATATGCACCACTATATCTCTATTAAAATCGTAACATAAGCTCAAAAGAAGACTATGAATTCATATCCAGATTTTAAAGATTATGGCTATCAAATCATCAAAGAATTAGGACGCAACCGCGAGGGAGGAAGGATTACTTGGCAAGCTAAAAAAATAGAAAGTGATGAAGAGGTAGTTCTCAAACAATTTTGTTTTGCGATCGCGGGAACTAATTGGTCGGGTTTTCAAACTTACGAACGAGAAATAGAAGTTTTACAAGGACTTAAACATCCTGGAATTCCTCACTACTTAGAAAGTTTTGAAACCGAGAATGGTTTTTGTTTGATTCAAGAATATAAAAATGCTCCTTCTTTAGAAAAAGTCCGTAGTTTTGAACCCGAAGAAATTAAAACCATTGCGATTCGCCTTTTAGAAATACTAGTTTTTTTACAAAATCGCATTCCTCCCGTTATTCACCGAGATATTAAACCCGAAAATATTTTAGTCGATGCCAATTTAAATGTTTATTTAATTGATTTTGGCTTTGCTCGAATTGGTTCTCAAGAAGTTTTTGGCAGTAGTGTTTTTAAAGGAACGCCAGGTTTTATTCCTCCAGAACAAGTGAGAAAGCCAACAGAAGCATCCGATCTTTATAGTTTAGGAGCTACTTTGATTTGTCTTCTGACTGGAAAAAGATCGACACAAATCCAAGATTTAACAGCAGAAGACGATCCTTATTACCTTGAATTTAAACATCTACTTCCTCGCTTGAATTTGCGATTTATAAGCTGGCTAGAACAAATGGTACAGCCAAAGTTAAAAGATCGCTTTAAGAATGCCGAAGAAGCTTTAGAAGTTTTAAAACCACTTTATGTTATCCGAATCCCAGAAGCTAAATTAAGTCAATCGATATTTGACGTAACAGCAACAAAACTGGGAGAAAAACTAATAATTCCTTTAACAATAAATAATTCTATTCCAGAAACAGTTTTAGAAGGAAAATGCGAAGTAGTTCCCCATCCTAACGATCCTACTGAAATAGATGGCAAACGCACTTGGATTTCCTTTGACAAAAAACAGTTTAATAGCAATCTCGTCAATCTAAAAATTAAAGTAGATACTTCTAAACTTAAAGCTGAAAAAATTTACGAACGTCAAGTAGTTTTAACCACTAACTCACTGCCAGAAACTCAGACAATTAACCTCAAGCTTCGCACGGCTCCCTTACCCATTCAAAATAAAAAAACTCCTATTATCTGGCTATCTCTTTTGTTGGCAGCGAGTTTATTGATTCCTGTTGAAATTGAATTAGCTAAACGAACCTATGTTAAGGTCAATGAAATTGTCAAGCAAGTTTGGTCGTATCATCCAGGATTTTAACTGATGAGAGGAAATGGAAACGAAGCACTCGGCTATTTAATTGTTGTCTTTTTCTTGATTTGGCTAGTTGTTAAAATAGCAATCTGGTCGATCAAAATTATTTTAATCGTTTTGGCTATTGCGATTGGACTTGCAATTATAGCGCTTATTCCTGGCTTAATAATTTGGCTTTTTATCCAAGTATTCAAACAAATGAGACAACAGGAATTCGAGCGAGTTAGAGCAATTTTATTGCCAATATTAACAATTTTAATGGGAATAAGTATTGGCTTTTGCATTCAATTGGATTTAGTAATATCTGGGCGATCGCAGGAATTTTTTCCAGTAGTTTACCGCTAGTCTCTATCCTTCTTTATCCACCTATTAATCGACGCAGATTAATCCGTCAATATCGAGATAAAGAACAACATCTAATTGAACCTTAAAAAAGTTCTATAGCTTTACAGAAGTTGGTTTTGATTTGCGTCAGGATAGATCTAGAGATCCACCTTATATCTATTGAAAATGAGAGAACACGATGTCGTCATTGTTGGCGGTGGTTTAGCGGGTTGTCGCGCCGCCCTGGAAATCAAACGACTTAACCCCAGTATTGATGTTGCCCTCGTTGCTAAAACTCATCCCATTCGTTCCCACTCCGTCGCAGCACAAGGGGGAATTGCAGCAACGCTTAAAAATGTAGACCCCGAAGACAGTTGGGAAGCACACGCTTTTGATACTGTAAAAGGTTCCGATTATTTAGCCGACCAAGATGCAGTAGAAATCCTCACCAAAGAAGCCCCAGAGGTCATTATTGACTTAGAACACATGGGAGTTCTTTTTTCTCGCCTAAGCGATGGTCGCATTGCCCAACGCGCTTTTGGCGGACATTCTCACAAGCGGACTTGCTATGCAGCCGATAAAACCGGTCATGCTATTCTACACGAATTGGTTAACAATTTGCGTCATAATGGCGTGAAGATTTATGACGAATGGTACGTGATGCAACTGATTGTCGAAGAGGGAGAGGCAAAAGGGTTAGTCATGTATCATATCCACGACGGCGAGATAGAAATCGTCCGTACCAAAGTCGTCATGTTTGCAACGGGGGGTTATGGACGGGTATTTAATACCACTTCTAATGACTATGCTTCGACAGGCGACGGGTTAGCAATGACGGCGGCGGCGGGTCTTCCCCTCGAAGATATGGAATTCGTTCAATTCCATCCTACGGGTTTGTATCCAGTAGGAGTCTTGATTTCCGAAGCAGTACGAGGAGAAGGAGCCTATTTAATTAATAGCGAAGGCGATCGCTTTATGGCAACCTATGCACCGAGTCGCATGGAACTTGCACCCCGCGATATTACTTCTCGCGCCATTACCTTAGAAATTCGCGCCGGACGAGGCATACATCCCGATGGTAGCGCAGGCGGCCCCTTCGTCTATCTTGATTTGCGCCACATGGGGAAAGAAAAGATTATGAGTCGCATTCCTTTCTGTTGGGAGGAAGCGCATCGACTCTTAGGCATCGACGCAGTACATCAACCCATGCCCGTTCGTCCTACCGTACATTATTGCATGGGAGGAATTCCCGTCAATACAAAAGGTCAAGTGCGTCGGAGTGCAGATAGTTTAGTCGAAGGCTTTTTTGCAGCGGGAGAATGTTCTTGCGTGTCGGTTCACGGGGCAAATCGTTTGGGAAGCAATTCTCTACTCGAATGCGTCGTCTATGGCAAGCTGACAGGAGTCGCGATCGCGCAATACGTACAAAACCGCAAATTACCCGAAATTGACGCTCAATCTTATCTTAGTGCAACCAAACAGCAAATTCAAACGCTCTTCGACCAAAAAGGCACGATTCGCATCGGTAAGTTGCGCCAGCAATTCCAAGATTGTATGACCGAACATTGTGGCGTTTTCCGCACCGAAGAAATGATGAAAGAAGGATTGACAAAAATACAGGAGTTAAAGCAACAATATTCCCAAATTTATCTCGACGATAAGAATAATTGTTGGAATACCGAACTAATTGAAGCGCTTGAATTACAAAGTTTAATGATGGTTGGGGAGATAATTTTAGCTTCGGCATTTAATCGCAAAGAAAGCCGAGGCGCACATTCACGAGAGGATTATTCAGCGCGAGACGATGAGAATTTCCTCAAACATACTTTGGCTTATTACTCTCCTGCGGGAATCGATATTAATTATATGCCCGTGGTAATTAATCGATTTGAGCCGCAAGAAAGGAAGTATTAAACCAGTTACTTGTAAGGGCGCATGGCGTGCGCCCTCCAAGTTCAACAATTTTGAACTGCGATTTAGGCACGCTCGCGAGCAAGATGCTCGCACTACATAAGTATTATGATTATTTAACAGGATTTGATATAAATACAAAAAAGGTGGGCAATCGCTCGGAAATTTGCCCACTTTTTTGATTAAACTTTGAAATAGCAAAGATTAGCGAACTTGAGAATAAGCTGCCTCTGAAATTCCTGGTAATTCTGCGTAAAATCCTCTAGCTGATTGCACGATTCCATAGATACTAGCAGTAACAGTTCCCAGAAAAACTGTATTAAAAAGCGTCAACATTAATAAACTATTCGCTGGCAAACCAGGTTTGAGAATATCTAATACGATTCCGCCGACGATTAAAACGATATCCAAAAGAATAACCTGTAGGGTATTAAAACGAATGAAATGACTGACGTTTTGATTTCTGACTACTGCAAAAAACAAAGCAAAGAAGATAATCGTTCCCGCAAAGGGAAGTCCGTAGTAAAGAGAAATGAGAGGAGAAAGCGGCAGATAAATCGCACTCAAAATCGGAAAATCCTTCAGTAGCTGCAACCCGAAAGGCAATCCATAAAGCAAAGGCAATATATAAACCAGCGAAGCTAAAATGCGTTCCTTGACATCTGT
This sequence comes from Candidatus Altimarinota bacterium, assembly GCA_012031035.1. Taxonomy (GTDB): domain Bacteria; phylum Cyanobacteriota; class Cyanobacteriia; order Cyanobacteriales; family Microcystaceae; genus Hydrococcus. The sequence goes on from JAAUUT010000105.1 coordinate 17,500, forward strand.
AACGCTAGGTACAGCCATTATTTTGTTCTCCCAATCGTTTTTTACTAAAACAATATTTCTCTTATTATGATGGAAGGTTAAAATAAACGGGGGGAAATTATACAGAATTGAGTTCTAAAAAATTGTATGACTAAGTTTGTCTTTGTTACTGGTGGCGTTGTCTCCAGTATTGGGAAAGGAATTGTAGCGGCGAGTTTGGGACGACTATTTAAATCTCGCGACTATTCCGTCTCAATCCTAAAACTCGACCCTTATATTAACGTCGATCCAGGTACGATGAGTCCTTTCCAACACGGCGAAGTCTTCGTGACCGAAGATGGGGCAGAGACGGACTTAGATTTGGGACACTACGAACGCTTTACCGATACGTCTATGTCGCGCCTCAACAGCGTAACGACAGGTTCTATCTATCAGGCGGTGATTAATAAAGAACGTCGCGGCGCATATATGGGAGGAACGGTACAGGTTATTCCTCACATCACCAATGAAATTAAAGAACGCATCCATCGCGTCGCCAAAGATACAAACCCCGATATCGTCATTATTGAAATTGGTGGAACGGTGGGCGATATTGAATCTTTACCTTTCCTAGAAGCGATTCGCCAGTTTCGTAAGGATGTGGGACGAAATACGTCGTGTATATGCACGTTACCCTGATTCCTTGGATTCCTGCGGCCAAGGAAATGAAAACTAAACCAACGCAACATTCGGTTAAAGAATTGCGTTCCATTGGTATTCAACCGGATGTCTTGGTGTGTCGTTGCGATCGCCCCTTACATCCAGGAATGAAAGAAAAACTCTCGGAATTCTGCGACGTTCCCGTCGAATCGGTTATTACCGCCCAAGATGCTAGTACCATCTACGAAGTTCCCTTAATGTTAGAACGCGAAGGATTGGCACAACAAACCCTAGAATTGTTGAATTTAGAACAGCACCAACCCAATCTCAGTCAATGGCAAAACTTGGTCGAAAGAAAAAAATCGCCCAAGCGACAAGTTGAAGTGGCAATTGTGGGAAAATATATTCAGTTGAGCGATGCTTATCTGTCGGTAGTAGAAGCATTAGGTCACGCCGCGATCGCACTCGATAGCGAAGTTAAACTGCGTTGGATCGACGCTGAAGCCCTCGAACACGAAGGATGCGAACCGTATTTACAAGGAATTAGCGGTATCGTCGTTCCTGGCGGTTTTGGCATTCGCGGGGTCGATGGTAAAGTTAAAGCGATCGAATATGCCCGCCTGCACAAAATTCCTTTCCTCGGTTTATGTTTGGGGATGCAGTGTTCGGTCATTGAATGGGCGCGTCATATTGCTCGTTTAGAAAGAGCTAATAGTGCTGAATTTGAATCCGATACGCCCAATCCCGTTATTAACCTGCTACCAGAACAAGAAGATGTCGTCGATTTAGGCGGGACGATGCGTCTCGGTTTATACGCCTGTCGTCTCGTCCCAGATACGCTGGCTTTTTCACTCTATCAACAAGAAGTTGTCTATGAACGTCACCGCCATCGTTATGAATTTAACAATGCTTACCGCAGTCTATTTTTAGAGACGGGTTACATTATTAGTGGAACGTCTCCCGACGGGCGTTTGGTAGAAATTATCGAATATCGAGAACATCCTTTTTTCATCGCTTCGCAATTTCACCCAGAATTTCGTTCTCGTCCCAATAGCGCCCATCCTTTATTTTTTGGATTAATCAAAGCTTCTTTGGAACATTATTCTATCGATCTCGAACCTTCTGAGGACAACTTTTATTTTACAGAAAATAAAGCTGAAAGCCCCTCGGTATTTGGCATTCCGTGCTGACCGACTCTGAATTAAGGCTTGATGTGGGAAGGTCGAAATTCTTCCCACATACAGGAGGAAAAGGAAAAAAATTTCCCAAAGCGCGAATAAAAGTAATCTAATTAAGCACCCGTTCTAAAGAGCATTACATCCCCTTCTTGGACGACATATTCTTTCCCCTCGCTGCGGACTAAACCTTTTTCTTTAGCTGCTGTCATGCTACCCGACACCACTAAATCTTTGTAGGCGATCGTTTCTGCACGGATAAACTTTTTCTCAAAATCGGTGTGAATCACCCCTGCTGCTTGCGGTGCCTTCATCCCTGAAATAATCGTCCAAGCGCGAGTTTCTTGAGGCCCTGTCGTTAAATAAGTTCGCAGCCCTAATAATTCGTAAGTAGCTTTAATTAACGATTTTAAGCCACCTTCTTCGACACCAAGAGAAGCAAGAAAATCTGCTTTTTCTTCTTCAGAGAGTTCGATTAATTCCGATTCAACTTGTGCAGAAACGATCGCGACTTTAGATCCTTCCGCAGCAGCGAGTTGTCTGACTTGTTCTACCCATTGATTTCCTTTTGCCAAATCCTCTTCCGAGACATTAGCCGCATAGATAATCGGCTTTCGCGTCAGCAATCCCAAGGATTTAATCGATTCTGCTTCTTCTTCAGTTAAATCGACCAAACGCGCGGTTTGCCTTCATTGAGATCCGCTAGCAGCTTTTCCAAGGCGCTTAGTTCGATTTGTGCTTCTTTGTTATTCTTTGCTTGTTTGCGAGTGCGATCGATGCGACGTTCCACTTGCGCTAAATCTGCTAATGCTAGCTCTAAATTAATGACTTCGATGTCTCGCAGGGGATCGATAGAACCGGAAACGTGAATGATATCGTCATTTTCAAAACAACGAACGACATGGGCGATCGCGTCTACTTCTCGAATATTAGCAAGAAATTGATTGCCCAATCCTTCGCCCTTGCTAGCGCCTTTGACCAAACCTGCAATATCGACAAATTCTATGCGCGTCGGCACGATTTTTTCTGAGTTGGAGAGTTTGGCTAGCACCTCTAAACGTTCGTCGGGTACCGATACCACCCCGACATTAGGTTCGATAGTACAAAAGGGGAAGTTAGCTGCCTCAGCTTTGGCATTGGCGACCAAGGCATTAAATAGGGTGGATTTACCAACGTTAGGAAGTCCGACAATTCCTGCTCTGAGCATAGCGAGTTAACAATCGTTAAGTAAGTCAATATCTTGTTAAGAGTAGCGCGAATTCTACCTAATTGCGATCGGATAAGCCTCTGGTAGTTTGAAAGACTCAAGTGCGATCGCTGACTTAAGGACTCACAAATGCACAACTATTGCTCGATTGACTGAAATGGAACATTCAGTCTAAGTAGCTATCTGTTTTGTGGAAACAGATAGCTGCTTACCGAATTATTTAATTGGTAAAATCGCATGAATAATGGTTTGTTTCTCTGGAATGCTTTCAATCTTTAATTCTCCACCGTGTAAATGAGCCAACAGCCTAGTAATAGTTAACCCTAATCCAGAACCAGAACCGTCTTGGGCGCGGATTTGGCGCTCAAACTGCATATATGCCCCAATATTAGCAATTTGCTCCGCCGTCATCCCACAGCCGCGATCGATAACAAACAGATGAAAACTATCTCGATCGCGATGGGTGCTTACTTGAACGGGAGTACCAAAACTTGAGAATTTAAACGCATTATCTAAAATCTCTTCGACCATTTTCTTGAGTTTCGAGGAAGACAGTCGGATCTCTGCTTCTTGCAGTTCTAAAAATAAATCTGTTTTGCGATTGAATTCTTGAGCTTTTTGGAGTGCAATTTCTTCAATGAGATCTCTACTAAAACTTGTCTGCGTTCGGGTAAGCAGTGCCTGGGAAAGTTTTATATCTTTCTCAATGCGCGATAACTCTGCATAGAGCAAGAAATTCTGAGTGAGACGATATAAACGCTCGCCAGAAACATAAATTTCATTTAACTTCTCAAACGCTTCTTCCCGCTCGATTGTATCGTAATCTTCCATGAGGAGTTTGGCATTGTTGAGAATCGCATTGAGCGGGGTTCGCAATTCGCGAGGGAGCGCGTTAGTAATCGTGCTGCGCAATTCATCAAGGTTTTCTTGAGATTTGCGCTCGACTGCGGTCTGCTTGACCAATCGCGTCATGACGGCTCCGAGTAATTCTTTTCGGGTGAAGGGTTTGGTAAGATAGTCATCGCCGCCTAAATCCATACCCAGACGCATATCTTCTTTCGCAGATTTTGCCGACAAATAAATAAAAGGAATGGTTTGGGTAGCGGGATATTCTCGCAACTGATAAAGCACCTCGTAACCATCCAATTCTGGCATCATGATATCGCAGACGATCAAATCGGGAATCTCTTCTTTGGCGAGTTGAACGCCGATTTGTCCATTTTCTGCACTGATGACGCTATAGTCTTCGGCGCTTAGCATTTCGCAAATATTGTTGCGAATGTCGTCTTCATCTTCAATCACTAAAATTTTTGGCATGGGCAAGTACCTTAATTAGATTAACTAATAAAAATATAATTCCCAAAAATTAATTTAAAATTGCATTATTACATTAGCTCAAGATAGGCAATCAAAAATCTTTTTTTTGAATTTGTTAATCAACTAAGATTTTTGGGCACATTATCCCTCTTTTGTCACTCTCCGAGAATTAAAATGAAGAAACCAAGACAATAAATCTCTACAAGACGGAGAGCA
>JAAUUT010000106.1 GCA_012031035.1 Candidatus Altimarinota bacterium
AGGGAACTCGGATGCCTCCCCTTCTCTGGTGGAGGAAGGGGTGGGATGTTACAGTTGATGTAGTTTTGCTAGATAAAGAAAGAAAACTAAAATTTTTCTAAAACGTGTTACAAAAATATAGTTAGCTAGTGGTCTGTCAAAGCACTTTTGATGGATGCTGTTTCTAGTTAATGATTTTCCTTTCCCCATTTCCCGTCAATCAAAAATTGACTAACTACTCGCCAAGATATACAAAAGCCGTGGCAAAATCAGAAACTTCCTCTAATCTCGCACGTACTCCCTTGTATGAAATTGCGATCGCGCAAAAAGCCAGAATGGTTCCTTTTTCTGGATGGGAGATGCCCGTACAGTTTAGCGGTCTTAAACAAGAACACGAGACGGTACGCAAGGCTGTTGGAATGTTTGATATTTCTCATATGGGTAAATTCTTTTTACGAGGAAAAGAATTGCTCAAAAGCTTTCAGCCTTTAGTCCCTTCCGATCTAGAACGCTTGCAACCCACTCAGGCACAATATACCGTTCTTTTAAATCCGCAAGCTGGCATCATTGATGACATTATTTTTTATTATCAAGGCGAAGATAAGACGGGCGAGCAACATGGCGTACTCATCGTTAACGCAGCGACGACCAGCAAAGATAAAGCTTGGTTATTAGAACATTTAGATACGGCTTCAGTTCAACTACAAGACGTTTCTCAAGAAAAAGCTTTAATCGCTATCCAGGGACCACAAGCGCTTACTTCGTTACAATCTTTCGTTAAGGACGATTTGAGCGCGATGAAAGCTTTTGGACACATACAAACAACTGTATTAGATTCGCCTGCTTTTATTGCTAGAACGGGTTATACCGGAGAAGACGGGTTTGAGGTTATGGTAGACGCTGCGATCGCGCAAATGTTATGGCGATCGCTCGCTGAAGCTGGTGTAACCCCTTGCGGTTTGGGCGCGCGAGATACCCTACGCCTAGAAGCAGCTATGTGTCTCTACGGGCAAGATATCGACGATACGACAACTCCTCTAGAAGCGGGTTTGGGATGGTTGGTACATTTGGATAGCAAAGGCGATTTTATCGGACGTTCGGTCTTGGAAAAGCAAAAAGCATCGGGTGTAGAACGTCGTTTAGTCGGTTTGCAGATGGAAGGACGACATATTATTGCCCGTCACGGCTATCCCATTTTGTCTGAAGGGAAAGCAATCGGAGAAGTCGCTAGCGGAACTTTATCTCCTACTCTCGACAAAGCGATCGCGCTGGCTTACGTACCCACTCATCTTAGTAAAATAGGTCAATCCCTAAACGTAGAAATTCGCGGCAAAACCTACCCCGCTACAGTAGTTAAAAAACCGTTCTATCGTTCTCCTAGCCGACTTTAACAAATAATTCATCATTCATCATTCCCCTCCATGTCTAAACAAACCCTAACCCTCAATTCCCAACTTTACGAGTATTTCCAGGCAATTTCCCTGCGAGAACCGAAAATTCTCGTTCAACTTCGCCAAGAAACGGCTAAACATCCGATGGGAATCATGCAAATTTCCCCAGAACAAGGACAGTTTATGGCATTACTCGTTCAATTGATGGGGGCAAAAAAACGCTAGAAGTTGGCGTGTTTACAGGCTATAGTACCTTAACTGTCGCCTTGGCATTACCCGCAGATGGAAAAGTAATTGCTTGCGATATTGACGAAGAATACACTGCGATCGCGCGTTCTTTTTGGCAGCAAGCAGGCGTTGCAGATAAAATTGAACTGCATCTTGCTCCCGCCTTAGAAACCTTAGACAAGTTAATTAACCAAGGACAAGCAAATACCTTTGATTTTGCTTTTATTGATGCTGATAAGAGCAATTATAACAATTATTACGAACGCGCTCTAGAATTAGTACGCCCAGGCGGTCTAATCGCGATCGATAATGTACTATGGGGCGGAAAAGTTGCCGATCGCAACATACAAGACAATCGAACAAAAAATATTAGAGAGTTCAATCAAAAACTTCATCAAGATACGCGAGTTACCATAAGTCTCGTTCCCATTGGCGACGGGTTAACGCTAGCTTTGAAAACTGGCATTGCATAGTTGCAGATACAATTTAAGAAAAAAATTTGACGCTTGCTTGTTTTAAAGCTGTTAGCGATCGCAAGTTGAAACCCATCTCTAAAGTTAGTAATCATCGATACTTTCTAAGCTTTTCATTCAGATAAAAAATGATGTAAATTTAAACAGTTGTGTGAAGAGTTGGTAAAGATTGCGATCGCGGCTTGAAATAGGGTGACAAGTCCCTAATTTAAATTGTTATCTTATGTAAGGCGATCGTAGATTTGCCCAATTCTGGAGCAACAGTGCGAATGCCTTCCAGGCACGCTGCGCGAACGAAGTTGTTATATGGAGTAAAGTATGGTTCAGTCTAAAGAAATGTCGCTCTCTTCTGTCGTAACTCAGGCAGCAATTGCAGCAACTGAAATCCGTCCCTGGGGATCTTTTACAACCCTCGAAGAAGGAATTGGCTACAAAATTAAACGAATAGAGGTCAACCCAGGACATCGCCTCAGCTTGCAGATGCACCACCATCGCAGCGAACACTGGATTGTCGTGTCTGGTACTGCCAAAGTAGTTTGTGGCGAAAAAGAAGAAACTTTAGGCGCTAATCAATCTACTTACGTTCCTCAGTGTACTCCTCATCGTCTAGAAAACCCAGGTGTAATCAAATTAATTCTTATCGAAGTCCAAAACGGAGAATATCTTGGAGAAGACGATATCATTCGCTTCCAAGATGACTACGCTCGTCAGTAATATGGAAAGATAGAGATCGGTAAAAGATTAAACTGGTCGCTAGTCACTGTTAACTGATAATGATCCATCTTTCTCAAGCTGCTGCCAATGAAATCCAACGCTTAAAAGCTAGTCGTCAGAAAACTGACAGCTACTTTCGTCTGGGGGTTGAACCAGGCGGGTGTTCTGGGCTTTACTATATATTAGACTTATGCGCTATGCCCTTAAAAGGCGATCTCATTTGCGAAAGCCAAGGCATTTCAATGGTTATTAACGAACAAAGCATCCCTTATCTACAAGATCTCAAGCTAGATTTTGCCGAAGATCTCATGGGAGGAAGTTTTCGCTTTCAAAATCCCAAGGCGACGGCTACTTGCGGATGTGCCTTGTCTTTTGCTTGTGCTACTTAACAAACAATATAATATAAATCCCATTTAAAATGGTTGACACGACTGCTCCAATGTCGGTAGGATGGAAATTTGTCAACCATTTCATCTTGATTGGGAGTTTGTTTTAACCTTTCTTTTTAACGAACGAAATCATGCCCACTATTCAGCAGCTTATTCGCAGCGAACGAACCAAACTTAACAAGAAAACCAAGTCTCCGGCACTCAAACAGTGTCCGCAGCGCCGAGGCGTTTGTACGAGAGTATATACGACTACTCCCAAAAAACCCAACTCAGCCCTGAGAAAAGTAGCGAGGGTTCGTTTAACTTCAGGATTTGAAGTAACAGCCTACATCCCTGGCATCGGTCATAATTTGCAAGAACACTCTGTAGTTCTCATTCGAGGCGGACGTGTCAAAGACTTGCCCGGAGTTAGATATCATATTGTTCGTGGAACTTTGGATGCGACTGGCGTAAAAGATCGCAAACAAGGTCGTTCTAAATATGGAACCAAGCGACCGAAGTAAGTTTGTATGGGGATGCAACCTCGATTAAACGATCCTGTTCGGGTTTGCCAAGACGCGCTACAACATTGTAGAGATCGAGCAAGAAAGTCCCCAAGCTTAACGAAGCCGTCAGATTATCAATTAGACCATATAACTAGCTCGTCCTTAAGCAATTTTGTTTTTAAACGAAATTGATGCTTAAAGACGAAATTAGCTTGTATACGCCAACAAAAACTCAGATATTTCTTTAACTATACTAAGGATACAGAGTAACCATGTCTCGTCGAACTACCAGAAAAAGACGCGCCGTTCCACCAGATCCCGTCTACAACAGTCGTCTCGTTAACATGACCATTCGCCGCATTATGACAAGCGGCAAAAAATCTCTAGCTTCGGGCATCGTATACGATGCACTGAAAACAATCGGCGATCGCACGGGTGGAGATCCCATAGAATTATTTGAGAGAGCGATGAAAAATCTAACGCCGCTCGTAGAAGTCAAAGCGCGTCGCGTTGGCGGTGCAACCTATCAAGTCCCGATGGAAGTGCGTCCTGAGAGAGGAATAACTTTAGCAATGCGCTGGTTGGTTAATTATTCGCGCAACCGAGGCGGGAAATCAATGGCAAGCAAACTAGCCAACGAAATTATGGATGCTGCTAACGAAACCGGAGCAGCAATCAAGAAGCGCGAAGAAACGCACCGGATGGCTGAAGCTAACAAAGCATTTGCCCATTACAGATATTAAAAGTCTGGGTGAGGAAAACTAGCGAGAAACATACGGTAATACACCTACTCTACCGTTAGATAATTTTAACGGAGAAAAGTATAGAATTGTAAATGGTGTAAACAAATTCTACACATATTAAATTAATACTTGCTGGGCAAGACAAAGGAGGTAGCTGTGGCACGTACTATCCCGCTGGAGAAAGTGCGCAATATAGGGATCGCAGCGCATATAGATGCGGGCAAGACAACAACAACCGAACGAATACTGTACTACACGGGAGTTGCCTACAAGCTGGGCGAAGTTCACGAAGGGACGGCTGTGACCGACTGGATGGAACAAGAGAAGGAGCGTGGAATTACCATTACTGCTGCTGCTATTAGTACCAGTTGGAACGACCATCGGATCAATATTATCGATACGCCCGGTCACGTAGACTTTACCATCGAAGTCGAACGCTCGATGCGAGTGTTGGACGGTGTAGTTGCTGTATTCTGCTCGGTAGGAGGTGTCCAGCCCCAATCTGAAACCGTCTGGCGGCAGGCAGATCGCTATCAAGTGCCTCGAATTGCATTCGTCAATAAAATGGATCGCACGGGGGCGAACTTTTTTAAAGTGTACGGACAGATGCGCGATCGCCTTAGAGCCAACGCTGTCCCCATCCAAATACCCATCGGAGCAGAAAGCGATTTTCGCGGCATCATCGATATCGTGCAGATGAATGCCAGAATCTACAAAGACGACATCGGGAAAGACTATGAAGATACCGAGATTCCCGCCGATTTGTTAGAACTGGCGCAAGAATATCGCACAAAGCTCATCGAAGCGGTAGCTGAAACCGACGAAGCACTGATTGAGAAGTACCTAGAAGGCGAAGAGTTAACCCTAGAAGAAATCAAACGGGGATTGCGCCAAGGAACGATTGCTGGCTCGATCGTGCCTGTGCTTTGCGGTTCTGCCTTCAAAAATAAAGGCGTTCAGTTGTTGCTCGATGCAGTAGTCGATTATCTGCCCTCTCCGACAGAGGTTGTAGCAATTAAGGGCGTTCTACCCGATGGAACCGAATCAGTCAGAAAGGCAGACGATAACGAACCTTTCTCGGCATTGGCGTTCAAAATTGCTACCGATACTTTTGGACGGTTAACCTTCCTGCGCGTCTACTCTGGAGTCTTGCAAAAAGGCAGTTATGTTTATAACGCAACCAAACAGCAAAAAGAGCGGATTTCTCGCTTAGTCGTCCTCAAAGCTAACGAGCGCATTGATGTAGACGCACTCAGAGCAGGCGATCTCGGCGCGGCGATCGGTTTGAAAAACACGATCACGGGAGATACCCTCTGCGACGAAAACAAGCCGATTATCCTAGAATCTCTCTTTATCCCCGAACCCGTTATCTCGGTAGCAGTGGAGCCAAAGACCAAAGGAGATATGGAAAAACTCTCCAAAGCACTTCAGGCATTGTCTGACGAAGATCCGACCTTCCGCGTCAGCGTCGATTCAGAAACTAACCAAACGGTTATTGCTGGGATGGGCGAACTGCACCTAGAAATCCTAGTCGATCGGATGCTGAGGGAGTACAAGGTAGAGGCAAGTGTCGGTCAACCTCAAGTAGCTTATCGCGAAACCGTTCGCAAGCCTAGCAAAGCCGAAGGAAAATGGATCAAACAAAGCGGCGGTAAAGGTCAATACGGTCATGCCGTTATCGAACTACAGCCAGGAGATCCCGCGAGTGGCTTCCAATTTATCTCCAAGATCGTTGGCGGTGCTATTCCTAAAGAATATATCCCCGCGATCGAACAAGGTGTTAAAGAAGCTTGTGAATCGGGAATCGTAGCTGGATATCCCCTCATCGATATCAAAGTCACGCTAGTAGACGGGTCTTATCACGAGGTAGATTCTAACGAAATGGCATTCAAGCTGGCTGGCTCTCAGGCAATTAAAGAAGCCGTTATGAAAGCCTCTCCAATTTTGTTAGAGCCGATGATGAAGGTAGAGGTAGAAGTCCCAGAAGACTTCCTTGGGGATGTAATGGGCGATCTCAACTCCAGAAGAGGCAGCATCGAAGGAATGAACTCCGAAGCTGGCTTAGCCAAAGTAACTTCTAAAGTTCCTCTGGCAGCTATGTTTGGCTACGCGACCGATATCCGGTCAAAAACGCAAGGTCGAGGAATCTTCTCGATGGAGTTCAGCCACTACGAAGAAGTTCCCCGCAACGTCGCTGAGACGATTATTGCAAAAAACAAAGGGAACGCCTAAATTCAGTTATCAGTTATCAGTTATCAGTGAAAATTAAACTGGTAATTGGTAACTGAAAGCTGGAACTGATAAAGTGAAGCGGAATAAAAAAAAGGAACAGATAATTCATGGCACGCGCAAAATTTGAACGGAATAAACCTCACGTTAATATTGGTACAATCGGTCACGTAGACCACGGGAAAACAACTTTAACCGCAGCGATCACAATGACCTTAGCGGCATCTGGCAACGCAAAAGCCAGAAAATACGATGAAATCGATGCGGCTCCCGAAGAAAAAGCACGGGGGATTACGATTAATACCGCTCACGTAGAGTACGAAACAGGCGGTCGTCACTACGCTCACGTAGACTGTCCCGGACACGCTGACTACGTAAAAAACATGATCACTGGAGCCGCTCAGATGGACGGCGCGATCTTGGTCGTGTCTGCGGCTGACGGTCCTATGCCTCAAACTCGCGAACATATCCTCTTGGCAAAACAGGTCGGCGTACCAAACCTGGTTGTCTTCCTGAACAAGAAAGATATGGTCGATGACGACGAACTACTCGAACTCGTAGAACTCGAAGTTCGCGAACTGATGACTCAATATGGTTTCCCTGGCGATGATATTCCTATCGTTGCTGGTTCTGCTCTCCAAGCTCTCGAAGCAATGGTGGCAAACCCCAAAACTCAGAAAGGAGACAATGAGTGGGTAGATTGCATCTACAAACTCATGGATGAAGTAGACGCTTATATTCCTACTCCAGAACGCGAAATTGATAAGCCCTTCTTGATGGCGGTAGAAGACGTGTTCTCTATCTCCGGTCGCGGTACGGTAGCAACTGGACGTATCGAACGCGGTAAAGTCAAAGTCGGCGAAACGATTTCGATCGTCGGTATCAGAAACACTCGCGAAACTACAGTAACGGGCGTTGAGATGTTCCAAAAGACTCTCGAAGAAGGAATGGCAGGCGATAACGTCGGTTTGCTACTTCGGGGGGTTAAGAAGGAAGATATCGAGCGCGGCATGGTCTTGGCTAAGCCCGGTTCGATCACTCCTCACACTCTATTTGAAGGGGAAGTTTACGTACTGACCAAAGAAGAAGGCGGTCGTCATACTCCATTTTTCAAAAACTATCGCCCTCAGTTCTACGTGCGTACTACCGATGTAACCGGAACCATTCAAGACTATACGGCTGACGATGGCAGCCAAGTAGAAATGGTTATGCCTGGCGATCGCATTAAAATGACAGTCGAACTGATCAGCCCGATCGCGATCGAACAAGGAATGCGTTTCGCGATTCGCGAAGGCGGCCGTACCATCGGTGCGGGAGTTGTTTCTAAAATTCTTAAGTAGGACAATTCATCAAAAAGAGTTAGAGCAGATAAACGTCAAAATGTCAAGAAAGTTATCTGCTCCCTCTTTATCTCTAAATGGTTTGTATTTAACCAGTAAGCAACTGAACCTTGAAAATTTAAACAGAAAATGGCAACACTTCAACAGCAAAAAATCCGCATTCGCTTGAAAGCTTTCGATCGCCGCTTACTCGATACATCTTGCGAAAAAATTGTAGAAACGGCAAATAGAACCAACGCAGTAGCCATTGGACCAATTCCTTTACCCACCAGACGCAAAATTTACTGCGTCCTGCGATCGCCCCACGTTGACAAAGACTCGCGGGAACACTTTGAAACTCGCACTCACCGCAGAATTATTGACATTCGCCAGCCTTCTTCTAAAACCATCGATGCTTTGATGAAGTTGGATTTACCTGCTGGGGTAGATATTGAAGTTAAATTGTAATTGGCACACAACTTAGAAAGTTGGAATCGATCTGGTGTTGTAACTAGATCGATTATTTTTTTAGCGCGATCGCGAGAGTAATTTTTATTTGAATAGATCTTGGTCTATGCCATCTCTCATCCGCCAAATCTGGGGGACTTTAACAGGAGCAGCAACCAGTAAAGTTCCCTGGTAACTGGTCACTGATTAACGATCTTCTCCTAATTCTCGCCAATTCGTTGGTCTTAAAGTCGGTTGCACGGGTGGTAGCGGTTGTGGTTCTAGCATCTGTTGCCACATACGAATTTGCGATCGCGCCGATTCATAAGCCGTACTTTCACGGGGAATCGTTCTTGCTAAATTAATCGCCTCTTGTAGCGATGAAGTGTTGGCGATACTTTCTGCGATGTTCAACAGTTGATAGCTCCAACGATTGAGAGCTTGCTGGCTTTCGCTGCCGACATCCGTTGATGCGGGAATTTTTTTGAGGATATTAATAGCTGTTGACAGAGCTTCTGGCGTGCTTGCTCGCGCGATCGTAGTGGCTTCTTGAAAATCTCTTTGGGATTGGATTTCTTGCTGCCATTGCCCGATATTGCTTCTTGCTTCTTGATAAAGAGATCTTCCGCGACCGATTTGCCTGGCTGCATCGATCGCGGCTTCGTAATTTCTTTCGTCAGCTAAAGAGGTCGCTTGCTCTAAAAACGGTCGATCTTCTTGTTCTTCAATGCTACTTCTCCATTGATTAATTCTTTGCTGTGCTTCGTCATAAAGAGCGCGATTCGAGCCAATAACGCTAGCTTGAGAAATCGCTTCTTGCAAAGCCGTAACCGAGCCGCCAATTGCCAACTCCTCAGCGCGAGCTAAAATTGGTTGGTCTTCAATCGTTTGAATCTGACTTACCCAGCGATCGATTTCTTGGCGAGCTTCTCGATAGCGCGGATTGTCTTGGGGAACCAGGTTGGCTTGGGAAATTGCAGCGTTCAAGTCCTCAATCGATCCCGTTCGTGCTAGATCCCGTGCCTGTTCTAGACGGGCAACATCTTGAATTTCCAATTTCCAGCGAGCGATTAACTCTTGGGCGAGGTTATAAAGGGGACGAGAAGGCGCAAGCTGTTGGGCGGTTAGGATTGCCGATTCTAGACTCTCAACCGTTCCCACCTGAGAATCTGCCCCCGCACTGGCTATAGTTTGCCAGTCGCTCATTTCTTCTTCAAGTCCCAGAACTTCTGGCATTCTGTCCGTTACATCCAGCACCGCTTGCCAATCGCGATTGTCGATTCGGTTTTCGATATATTCGACAATCTTATCCTTTGCCTTAGCAATCAAATTTTGTGCTTCTTGATGAGCATAGCTATCGGGGTTGACTGTTAGAGCATCTTCAACCGCTTTGAGCCAGTTATCGATGCCACCGCGACGCAGTGCTATGTAAGCGCCGTCAAGTTTGCTACTTTCTTCTTGAGCAAGCTGAATTTCTTTGGTGATTGCTTCGTATCGCGTCGTTGCCCAGTATTGATTATCCAGATCGAGCAGCTTGACTGCCTCGCGGAAAGCCATATTCCATTTAGACTCTTTGAGATGTTTTTCGACTTCTGCAAAGATTGCCTCGCCTTCCGACCAAGTAGACTGCCAGGTGGCGATTCTTTCAGCGACTAAATTATATGCCTCAACATCGTTAGGAATTTTTCGAGCAGTTGCGATCGCGGCTTCGAGTTTGCCTTCATTAAACTCTCTCTCTGCCAAATCTAAGATATCAACCGCCCATTCTTCAACATTGCTATCGATTTCTGCTCTAAGGGGATGATTTTTGGATAGCGCTTCAACTAAGTTAATCGCAGAGAGCAATCCCTCTACCGTACCTTTTTCAGCTTCTAACTGAGCGCAGTAAAGGCGCATCGATGCCGATGCAATCGGCCAAAATATCTGCGGACAATTCGGGGTTTTTGGCAACTTTAGCAGCCATGAGGTTGCACCAAATCCAATTCCTCCAGATACAAACACCAATAAAACTGCCCAGATTTTCCAATTGACTTTTCCAAGGGTATTTTGAAGCAGTTTTTGGAGGGGGCTTGTAGGATTAGGCTGGTAATGAGAGCGACTTATTTTTGAAGGTGCCAGTTGTTCCCGATTTGTCATCACAATCCACTCAATTTATTTACACTCGTCTCACCGCTGAGGAGATATTTTTGTTGTTTCATCTTTGGGAGTATAAGTTCCCATGACTCCTAACAACATTTAGGTTACTTTTCTTGTTAATTTTTGGAAAGAACCGTAATTTGCTAGCTTATAAAAAACTTTCCCTCAAACTAAATGAGGGACGCAAATTTGAGGTTAATCATACCATGAGAATTGGTTAAGAAAGCGTGTATTGTCCCAAACCGCGTAGCGCCAACCGCTGAAATCAGCTTTGCTGCTGCCCCGAAAAGCAATCGCCTTGGTTATTTAAACAGATTCAGCTTTTAAGTCTTCTATCAACTGTGCTAAATGGTCGCTACTCGCTTGGTAAATTTCTCCACAGAAATGACAGGTGGCTTCTGCGCCGTTGTCTTTTTCGATCATGTCTTGAAGTTCTGCTTTACCAAGCAACTTCAGCGCGCCTAAAACGCGATCGAACGAACAAGAACAATCGAAGCGTACCATCTGAACTTCTGGCATGATAACTAGACCGAGATCGCCAAGCAAGCGTTCTAAAATGTCTGGTAAAGTTAAACCTTGTTGTAGAAGCGGAGTAAATCCTGATAATTGACTGACGCGATCCTCTAGGGTTGCAATTAACGCTTCATCGCGAGCGGCTTTAGGTAAAACTTGTAAAAGAACTCCTCCGGCTGCTGTTACGCCTTGTGCTCCTACAAAAACCCCCACCACTAGAGCGGATGGGGTTTGCTCGGAAGTGACTAGGTAGTTGGCAATATCATCGCCTATTTCTCCTGAGACTAGCTCAACCGTACTCGAATAGGGATAGCCATAGCCGACATCCCTTACTACATAGAGAAAACCTTCATGACCGATCGCGCCGCCAACATCTAGCTTACCTTTTTCGTTTGGTGGCAATTCAATGCTGGGATTTTCGACATAACCGCGTACTGTCCCATCGAGTCCTGCATCTACTAGCAATCCTCCCAAAGGGCCGTTTCCTTTGATGCGAATGTTGACTCTAGAGCCTTCGCGTTTCATGCTAGAGGCAAGTAACAACCCAGAAGACATAGTACGTCCTAAAGCGGCTGTTGCAACATAAGAAAGCTTGTGACGCACTCTTGCTTCTTCTGTCAAGCGGGTCGAGATAATACCTACTGCTCGTATGCCCCCATCTGCTGCTGTTGCCCTAATTAATTGATCTGCCATAATGATTTGTGACTGGTGCTACTAGAACCTAAATCTACGTTAACAAATATTTATATTGAGTAAAAGAGGGGGCTGCGTGCCTAGCTAGTTCGCTTTCTCAATACCTCTAAAAGTTTATTCAACGCAGGCGGAATAGGCGCGATCGCCTCTATAATTTCTCCAGAGATGGGATGCTCTAGGGTGAGTTTCCAGGCGTGTAAAGCTTGACCTGGTAAGTTCACTCCCACGGAACGACCGGAACTATAAAGGGGATCTCCGACGATAGGATGACCAATTTGGGCGCTATGAACGCGAATTTGATGGGTACGACCCGTTTCTAAGCAAAATTGAATTAAAGTATAATTGCCCAGTCTTTCAAGAATTTGCCAGTGCGTAATGGCTTCTCGTCCGCCTTTTTCGATGGGTACAACTGCCATTTTTTTTCGTTCTACCGGATGGCGACCGATGGGAAGGTTAATCGTGCCATGTTGGGAAGTGGGAACGCCATAGACAATGCCTAAATACTCTCTTTTAGCGGTTTTGGCTTTGATTTGTGCTTGTAGGTGTTGGTGGACGCGATCGCTTTTGGCAATAACGATCGCGCCTGTGGTATCTTTGTCGAGTCGATGAACGATTCCCGGACGCTGTACTCCCCCAATGCCTGCTAAGTTGGGACAATGAGATAATAAAGCATTGACAAGTGTGCCATTTTCATGGCCTGGTGCGGGATGAACGACTAACCCGGCTGGTTTGTCGATAACGATTAGATATTCGTCTTCGTAGAGGACATCAAGAGGAATTTTTTCTGCTTGCAGTTCTAGCGGTTGCGTCGGCGGGATGTTAATCTCAATGCGATCGCCTTGACGTACTAACGTTTTTTTAGCGGTACAAATTCGACCGTCTATTTGTACGTTTCCCTCTTCAATTAATTTTTGCACGCGAGATCGGGATAAATCGGGTAATTGCTGGGATAAATAGCTATCGATGCGATCGACGTTGCTGCTGTCTTTGACTTCTAAATTAATGGTTTGGGGATTCAACTCGATACTCTAGTTTATCTGAAAATAATTATGTATTTTATTTTTGACCAGACTTGCTAAGTAACAACAATTAAAATTGCTGAAACTATTATTTATCAAGGATCTAATCAATTCTTTGCCAACGGATACAGTTATTGCCTCGTAAGGCTTTTAAGGATTTCTTATTTTATTTACCGATAAGTTTATTACATTTTTAAAAAATTTAATTGTTATACTTAAAAAATAAATATAGGTAAATTTGACAAGGTTAACTTGCTTATAATCAAGTATTTGAATCGGGATTTGTGCAAATTCAGAGATTTAAACGTTATGTATGACTGATTTGCTCGTCTAGAAACTCTGCGTAAGTCCCATAAATAAGGAAATTTTGAGCAGATTCAGAAGGGACATAACCTTAAGCCTCAATTCATTACAAGATCGTTTTGAACTATGCGTTATTCTCAACGTCTCATTTTGATTGTATCGTTTCTTGTTCAAATTTCTGTAGCTGTCGGTTTGACAAGCTGGTTTAGTTTAAAACGAGAAGAGCAAGCAATTTCTGAAGTCAGTCAAAAACTTCATATAAACTTGACCGAACAAATTCACAAGAAATTGTTTAACTTTTTAGCATTTTCAGACATAACTAATCAACTTTCACTCAATAAAATAAAATCGAACAATTTTCAAATTACAGATATTACATCTATCGAACAATTTCTATTAAAAAATTTTAAACTATTTAGTACGACAGGTGCAATAGATACTATTAGCTATGGAAATGAACGAGGAGAGTATATTGGAGCAGGACGTTTGCCAGATGGAACGTTAGTTCTAAAGATTAAAGAAGACAAAGATATGTATCTCTACTCTTTAGATGACTCTTTAAAACGCAAAAAACTATTAAAAATCAGGCTGAATTACGATCCGAGAAAACGTCCTTGGTATCAAACGGCTATTGCTAATAAAAAGCAATCTTGGAGTCCTGTTTATCTAACTTTTAGCAATTCTGAGCTTGCTATAACTTTAGCCGAACCAATTTATAAAAGTAGCGGTCAGTTGTTTGGAGTTATTGGAACAGATATTATTCTCAAAGATGTTAGTAAATTTTTAGCCGACCTTAAAATTGGTAAAACAGGAAGAATATTTATTGTCGAGCGTACAGGCAAAGTAATTGCTACCTCTGATACGAAAAAAAATCCTCTTGATGAAGACAATAAAAAATATATTAGATTACTTCTTCAAAATTTCAATCTTACTTTACCCCAGCAAATTGATTTAAAAAATATTCAGAAAACTGAATCTTTAACCATTCCCGTTCAAGGCGATCTAAAATACGTTCAAATTTCACCTATCAAAGACAATCGAGGACTTGATTGGCTTTTGATTACTGAATTTTCTCGACAGGAATTTCAAGAGGTCGATCGTCGTAACTTTGACCAAACTATTCAAGGTTTATCATTAGTATTTATAGTATCAATAATTGTGGCGATCGTCAGTAATAATTTTGTTCTAAAACCGATTTTACAACTAATAGAATTAAAACGCGATCGATTAACAGGATTACCTAGTCGAAATATTTTTGTTAAAAAAATAGAGCGAGCAATCGAAAAACAAAATACATTTACAGTTATACTTATAGATTGCGATCGATTTAAAAGAATTAATAGCTCTTACAGTCACCATGTAGGAGATAAATTACTTGTTGAAGTAGCAAAACGATTAAAAACTTGTCTTGATTCGTCAGATAGTCTTGCTCGTTTAGTCGCAGACGAATTTGCCATTTTAAGTTTAAAAATAAAAGATGAAAATGGCGCGATCGCTCTAATTAATGAAATAGTCAAAGCACTATCTCCAGAATTTTTAATTAATAACAAAAAAATTTTTTTAAGCAGTCGTATGGGAATCGCTATTAACAGAGCGCCAAGTTGCGAACCCGAACATTTATTAAGAAATGCAGATGCAGCAATGTTAAGAGCCAAACAGATTGGTGGGTGTTGCTATCAAATTTTTGATGAAACGATGCGTCAAAAAACTTTAGCTTTACTAGAATTAGAAAACGAGCTTAAAACAGCTATTCAAAATAAAGAATTTTTGGTTTATTATCAGCCGATTGTAGAACTTCAAACTGGAAATATTAGTGGACTAGAAGCCCTTTTACGATGGAAACATTCAGTCAAAGGATTTATCTCTCCAGCTAATTTTATTCCTGTAGCTGAAGAAACAGGAATTATTTTAGATTTAGGAATTTGGATTTTCAAAGAAACTTGCAAGCAATTAAAATCTTGGAATTTTCCTATTACTATCAGCGTTAACTTATCAGTAAGACAACTCGAACAGCCCGATCTATTAGATAAAATAGATGAAATTTTAACGCAAACTGAAATCGATACAAATTTTCTTAAAATTGAATTGACTGAAAGTGTATTTACAGAAAATTATGAATCCATAAAAAAAAATATTAGAGCAATTTCAAGCCCGTAAAATTAGAGTTAGCCTCGATGATTTTGGCACGGGTTATTCGTGTTTGAGCTACCTACATCAATTACCAATTAATACGCTAAAAATCGATCGCGCTTTCGTCAATAGAGAAAGCCTAGAAATTGCTGAAACCATCATTGTACTCGCCCATAACTTGGACATGGATGTTGTAGCAGAAGGAGTCGAAACCGAACAACAGCGAGCGCAGTTACAATCATTAGGTTGCGAATACGGACAAGGATATTTATTTGCCAAACCGATGAGCGATCGCGATATAGGGAAACTACTAGGAATTGCCAAGAATATTTAAAATTCCTTTCTCGATTAATTCAAGCACTTCTTCGGTAGAAAAAGAACGTTTTTCTTGAACAGAAAGCTTTTTAATCGTCGCTCGCAATCGTTCGTATTGTTCTTTGGGAAGCGGTTGGTTGAGATATTGCTCGAAAAGATACTGAAAATTGCCAGCACCGCTACATTTACCAAACCAAATCTCAGGCTTTCCGTAGGGAAAAATACAATAACTCTGACGATCTTCTAAAAGACTTTTAACATGAATTCCCGTTTCGTGGCGTTGAGCTTGTTGAGAATAAGGCGCGTGAGGACGAATCCCCAAACGATCCAGATATTCCGTCACGCGAGCGATCGCATCGTAATCGATCCCCTCTACCTCCCAGCCAAAACGTAGCCTTAAACCGTTCAAAACCTGCTCTAGAGGAACATTTCCCGCTCTTTCGCCAATGCCGCCAAACGTTCCCGAAACGCACCTAACGCCCGCTAAGACGGCTTGGATGGTATTTTCTAATGCTAACCCTAAATCGTTGTGAAAATGAACTGCTAACGGAACGCTGCTATACTCCAGAAGATCGTGTATCCAAACATAGGTTTTTTCAGGAGTCAGCACTCCCACGGTATCGCAAAGTAAAAAATGTTCGATATAAGGCTTAAAGGCGCAAATACACTCGACCAAGAAACCAAAATCGGCACGAGAGGCATCTTCAGCAGCAAAATAGACTTGTAAGCCAATCTCTGTAGCGTAGCGCAGATGTTTGAGAACTCGCTCGATCGCGTTTTGACGAACTTTATCGATGACCGTTGCAGGAAGACCATCATCAAAGGTTTTGTTTTTATAATCGCAGTGGTGACGAATTTTGGCATCTCGCAGAAAAAGCAGACGATCGCTAACGGCATGAAAGAGGATAATTTGTTTAACGCCACAAGCTTTAGCGCGATCGATACAATGACGACTCATCATCGTAGAAGCTACCACGCGATCGCCTAAACCTTCACCGATTAACGTTTTGACTAAATCCTCTTCCGTTTCGTGAATAGCAGGCATGATCGCGATTTGATGGACTCCCGCTGAGGAGATAGCATGGAAGAGCGATCGCTTAGTTGCTTGCTCGAAAAATAAACCTGCTTGCTGCTCCCCATCTCGAAGCGTTTCATCAGATATCGTCAGTCTAATTGTCTGCATTTTATAAATTTCGACTGTTCTCCAATAAATTAGCTTAAAAGCTAAATTATAAAGTTAATCTTAAGCAGGTAGTCAATCGAATCATGAATTCTAAATTCTAAAAACCTACAGAGTCCGAATAGAGCCTTAATGTTTCTACAATTTACAGACTTCACGAGCTAAAATTCTATTTCCGCAAAAATCTTCCATTAAGAAAGAATCTTTCGCTACATCGCCAAGCGAAATCTTCAATTATTGATGCTGGGGCGGCGCACACCCGTGTTTTCTAAACATGGGTTAGCCGCCCCAAACTTATAGTACTATATAAAAATAGTGCATATGGTATATTAACGGGTGGAAGTAAAACACGGTAGGGGTTATGTTTACGCAATAGAATACCATATAGTATGGTGTAGCCAGTACCGACATCAAGTACTAGTAGGAGAGATACCAGATTATCTAAAACAATTATTAATAGAAACAGCAATTGAGTATGGTTTTAGGATAGAAACCTTAGAAATTGTATCTGACCACGTACACGTTTTAGTTTCAGCGACTCCTCAACACACTATCCCTAACATAGTAAAACTTCTTAAAGGAGTATCAGCTAGAAAGTTGTTTCTTAAATTCCCTGGACTTAAAACTAAATTATGGGGAGGTCATCTTTGGAATCCATCATATTTTGTTGCTACGGTTTCAGAAAATACAGAGGTACAAATTAAAAGATATATAGAAAACCAGAATGTTAGTCCAGAAAGCGTTTAAAGTTACACTAATTCCGAGCCGTAATCAATTCGTCTTAATCAATAAGACGATTGGCTGCGCTCGGTTTGTGTACAATCGCTTTTTAGCAAGATGCAAAGAATTATACGACTCTGAGCAGAAAACTTTAAACTTCTTTGGATGCAGCCGAGAGTTAACACAACTCAAGAAAGAAATAGAATGGCTCAAAGAGGTCGATAAATTTGCTCTACAAAATGCACTCAAAAATTTAGAGACGGCTTACAAAAACTTCTTTGCTGACCTGAAAAAACCGTCTAGCAAGAGACGATTTGGTTTTCCTCAATTCAAAAGAAAGCACAGTTTTAAGCAGTCCTATAAAACTAATTTCACCAACGGCAACATTCAAGTAAGAGAGAACTATCTTAAGTTGCCCAAGCTAAGTTGGGTAAGATATCACAAATCTCAAGAAATTAAGGGAACTATTGTCAATGTTACGGTCACTCGGACTAAAAATAGGCAAATACATTGCTAGTATTCTCTATGAGACAGAAATAGAAAAACACTCTGACGTAGATAAAAATATTGGCTTAGATTTAGGAATCAAATCGTATCTTGTTACTAGCGAATCCGAAGAAGTAGAAAACCCCAAATATTATCGACAAACTTTAAGGAGGTTTCGTAAAGCTAACAAAAAACTTTCTCGCGCTACAAAAAGTAGCAACAATCGAGCTAAAGCGAAAACCAAACTAGCTCGAATTTACGAACGTGTAACCAACAAGAGAGATGACTTTCTGCACAAATTATCTACTCGTCTCATCCGAGAAAACAGCATTATCTGTATTGAGGATTTGCGAGTAGTAAACATGGTCAAAAACCGTAAATTGGCACTCAGTATATCCGATGCCAGTTGGTCTAAATTCGTTGCTATGTTGGAGTATAAAGCTCTTTGGCATGACCGAATCGTGCAGAAAGTTTCTCCTTGGTTTCCTTCGTCTCAAACCTGTAGTTGCTGTGGTTTTATTAACCCAGAAGTCAAGGATTTGGAGATTAGAGAATGGGACTGTCCGAAATGCAATACTCATCATTTGAGAGATTGTACGGCAGCCGTCAATATTCTTCGTGAGGGAATCAGATTATTAACAGTAGCCGTCGGTGCGCCGGATACTCAAAACGCCTGTGGAGAGACTGTAAGACCTGGAGACATTCAGGCAGGACTCGCTGAAGCAGGAATCGCGTGATTTCTAATCATGCGAGGTTCAATTCCGCTTGCCGGCAAATTCAGCATTGGATCTTGCGCTACCCAACCCACAGGCAATTTAAAACGGACTTCAAAATGTAAATGGCTAGCTTTAATATCTGGTTGTCCCGTCGCCCCAACCGTTCCGATTTGCTCGCCTGCTTTGACTTGCTGACCGATTTTGACCCCAACGGTGGCTAATTGAGCGTAACGAGTCTGTCGTTGTTGTCCGTGTTCGATGACGATCAAATTACCATAAGTTCCTTCTTGACCGACAAATGCTACAGTTCCATCATCTGCTGCCAATACTGGCGTTCCAGGTTCGGCGAGAAGATCGATACCGCTATGAAATAATGTCTCTCCATTAGCTGAATTTTTTTGCCAACCGTAAGGCAATCCCACCGAAGTAGTTTGAGGAAGCGGATAACTTTTTAATCCCGTATAATTATTTTTTTGGGGATTATCTGTCGCCGTCCAATTAACCCCAGGAATGAAGACAGCTTTGGGGATTTTTTGACAGCCATTTAGCTCAAACAAAACATCGGCGCGTATTCCATAAGCATTCGCTAAATCTTGCCACGTTGCTCCGGCGGGAACATCCAAACGAACGCCGTTATAGGGAGGAACGACAATGACCTTGCCAACAGGTGCAGAACCTTCTTGTAAGGCAGAATTGAAACGAATTAACGTCTCAGGCAGTAAATTATATTTTTGCGCGATACTATTGATGGTTTCGCCCGGTGAAATTTTGTGATTTCGCAAGCTAGAAAGAACCGGAGGCGGACAAGATAAACCTTGCGTCTGAGATTGAGCAATTTCCGTCCGCAATAAAGGATGAGCAAGCGCTGGAGGATGAAAAAGAAAAGAAATTAGCCAAGAAAGCATGAATATAATAATACGCGATTTCCTATCTCCTTTGAAGACGCTACGCGAACGGAAGCGCTACGTCCTTCATGACGGGCTACGCTAACGCGGATTGCAACGACTTGTTGCGATAAAAGCGATCGCGTTTACAAAACTCGTAAAATGCTCGGAATAGTTTTAACCGCTTCTAACGCAAGAATCTCGTCTAACGCTTGACGAAAATTTCCCTCGCAAACGTCGTGCGTCACCACCACGATTTCTGCTAACTGGTCTTGAAAACCAATTTGAACGACCGATTCGAGACTAACTTGATGTTTGCCAAAACAAGTCCCCAAGTGACCGATTACGCCGGGAATATCGCCGCAAAGGAAACGAGCATAAAAGCGCGTTTCTAACTCTTCAATGGGAACAATAGAACAATAGTGTTGGTGAGTACAGGTTAAAAGCGGGTCGAGAGATTCGGTTTTGCCGTTACTCTTAAGAATGCCAACGATGTTCGTGATATCAGAAACCACAGCACTAGCAGTAGGGCCAGAACCCGCACCCGGCCCAAAAAACATCACTTGTCCCAAAGGCTCGCCTTCAACGAGAATAGCATTATAGACCCCATTAATACTTGCGAGGGGATGGGCTTTAGGAATGAGAGTCGGATGAACTCTCAATTGTAAGCGATCTGATTCATAACCTTTAGCTCCTTGCGCGATCGCGAGTAATTTAATGATAAAGCCGAGTTTATCTGCATAATTGATATCGGCAGCACTCACCTGACGAATCCCTTCGCAATAGACATCCTCTCGCTTTACCCGTCCGCCAAATCCTAACGAAGCCAAAATAGCAATTTTATCGGCCGCATCCAAGCCATCGACATCTGCGGTAGGATCGGCTTCAGCATAACCTAACTTCTGTGCGTCGGCTAATACTGCTTCAAAATCTGCCCCGACTGCGGTCATCTGAGTCAGGATATAATTCGTCGTCCCGTTGACAATACCAATAATACTAGAAATGCGATTGGCCCCTAACGATTGTTTGAGGGGTTTAATCACGGGAATTCCCCCGCCAACAGATGCTTCTAATAACACGTAAACCCCAGCTTCGTTGGCGGCGGTGTAGATTTCATCGCCATAACGAGCAATAACAGCTTTATTCGCAGTAACAACGTGCTTGCCGTTGGCAATTGCTTTCAGAATTAGCGATCGCGCGGGTTCTAACCCTCCTATTAATTCTACGACGATATCGACTTCAGGATCGGCAACAATCGCCTCTAAATCGGTAGTAATCGCTTCTGGCGGCAATTGTACGCTTCTTGGTTTGTCGGGCGATCGGACTCCCACTCGATGAATTTCTATCTCTTGTAGTAGGGGATGTCTTCCTGACGGATTCAAAATGATTTCCGCCGTTCCCGTTCCTACCGTTCCCAATCCTAGTAAACCGATCTTAAAAGCCACTACTATATATCCTAATCTCTAATCTTTATCTAGATTAGCTGTTTGTTAGCCTGCTTTAAACGGACTGAGTAGATTAGACAAGAAATTGATTTTTTTTGGCGCAGAAGAGATTTTGGCAACTTTAATTTAGGTCGTTTTCTTGCCATGTTTTTTTCCAGAACTCTAAGACCCTTGGCAAGAATCGTTGGGTAGCCAAGGAATATGAGGCGTAACAGTAGGCGCTTGAGCAGTTAGGATAACCTTGCCATCAGAACCGACTACCCATCCTTGAGCTTCTATTATGCTCTGTTCATCTGGGGATTGCGCATTTTCTTGTGCTTCGGGCGCTAGGCTTGTTTCTCTAACTTCTGTAGAAGTTGATTGTTGAGGGTTGAGTGTTCCCCAATCTATTCCAATCGCATCAGTAGCGATGGCTTCAGAAGCAGAAGGAGGCAAACCGCCTCGTCCGGTTATCACAAATTCGCTCTGTTGTGTGTCGCTCGGATTACACGCTTGTACTATCTCAGC
>JAAUUT010000230.1 GCA_012031035.1 Candidatus Altimarinota bacterium
GATATCGGCGACTCCTACAAATAAACCGTTTTCTAATACGCCAGGAAGATTATTAATGGTTTTTCTAAGTTGGCTGGGTCGTCAATGGAATCGAATTTCACGTCAATGACTAAATTTCCTTGATCGGTTACGACTGGGCCAGCTTTTTTGATACCCATGCGCAGTTCGGGTTTGCCTCCTAATTGTGAGAGCGATCGCATCACCGGAGCAACCGCCATCGGGATGACTTCGACAGGTAATAAAAACGTCGAACCGAGTCTATCTACTAGTTTGCCACCATCGACAACTACAACGAATATTTCAGCTAAGCTATCGACGACTTTTTCGCGAGTATGGGCCGCACCGCCTCCTTTAATCAAATTCTTGTTAGGATCGACTTCATCTGCCCCATCAATGGCTATATCGATGCGATCTACCGCATCTAATGTGGTTAAAGGAATACCATACTTTTTCGCTAATACTTCTGCTTGGAATGAGGTAGGAATGCCAACAATATTGTTGATTTCTCCTTCCTTAAGTCGCTTCCCGATATACTCGATCGCGTAAGCGGTCGTCGATCCCGTTCCTAATCCGACAATCGAATCAGATTTAACGCGACTAGCAGCAGCTTTTCCTACTTCTTGCTTCATTGCTATAACGGGATCGATATTAACGGTCATCTTAAAAACACTCCTTATATTTTTTATTTACGCGCGATCGATAAATAGCTATCAGTTACCAGTACGAATACTGATAACTGATTGTACGGGCGTTGGCGCAGCCCTCCAGGACGGAGTATGGCAAGAAAGCCTAAAGCTGATAACTGATTAGTTACTTTGAGCGGCCAACATTTCTTTGAGTTGAGCCAATTTGTCTGCCCAACGCGGGTCGGGTTGGATTGAATCAGACCCAGTATTTCCGCTGCTGCTATTATTGCCTTGAGGACGAGTACGTTTTTTATTGTTCTTGCGTCCAACTGCGGGCGTAGGATTGCTCGTAGCAACGGTAGGTTCGGCGGGAGAAGATTGCTCTTGCTCTGGATTCTCAGAATCTTCTTTTCCTTTTCCTTTGGCGCGAGGCAAGGCTTTCTCAATTTTGAGAGTGCTATCCATAAAAGGCTGACCGTTATACTTTTCGATAAACTCGTCAGCCATTTCATCAGTTGCGACGGTAACAAAAGCAAAGCCCCGACACTTGCCAGTTTTGCGATCTTTAATCACCTTGGTAGATAGTAAATCGTTAGCATCCACAAACAGATCTTGTAGTGCTTGACGCTCAATCTCTTCTTTGGGTAAGTTACCTACATATAGGCGAACAGGCATGAGAAATCCCTCCAAGTTTTAGATTTTGATAAAAAAACTTTTAATACAACATCAGCGAGCCGTAACTTCCAAAACATCAACCAGGCTAGGCAAGAAATTTCCCAGCAACGAACTTCCCGATCCTGACTTTTTTGCTCGATATCGGCTCGTGCCGTCAAAATATGCTTCCTTCTAAATATCAACTTTGGTTAGACCCGATTGTCAAGCTTTGGCTCGCAGGAGCTTAGCACTTACTTAGCAGCTATATTTTTGCTGCCATATTTGATTATTACAGAATGTTTACGCAATTCGTCAAACTATTCTAGTGTAGCTGGTTAAGTTAGTTCGATTTTTTAAGTATATTCACTTAAACTATTAAGAGTTTCAATAATTTTTCTAAAATCCTTGCTAAAAAAGATTCGATCTGTTACTCGCACGGTCGGTATGGGTACGTTAAATAGGGTAAGTCAACGATAAGATTATTCAATATGTCAGATTTTAAAAACATGAGATGGACACCTTGTCAATTTCTTGTTACATTGCTTTATACTAAAAAGTATAATACTGATACAAATTTCTGTTGAAGACTTACGCCCAATATACTTAAAGTCAAGGAGTACAAGCCTATTATGTCACAACCCGTTGACCTTTCTCTAGAGCAGCAATTCAGCATCAAATCCTTTCAAACACAGGTAGACAGAATGAGTCACGAGCAAGCACAAGAATTCCTGGTTAAACTCTACGAACAAATGCTGATGCGCGAAAATATGTACAAAGCTTTTATTAAACATCAATGGGGTTTGGGTTTAGACAATAATTCCTGGTCTCAATAGCCTTATTCTTACGGAAGGGCGACCTCCTTCTCTAGCTAGTTTCCTGGAGGAAAAAAGCTGGGGATGCCGGGGCGTTAATCTAAAGATAGATTTTATTTCATGCGACTTAGATTTAAATTGGTAGAGTAGTCTTGTTAAGCTCGACGACTCTACGTTATGTTTGAGAACTGTTTAATTTGTACGGATTTTTCTGATGGCTTGCAGCGATTAACCGATTTTGTGCCCGATTTAGCGAGTGGCGGTTTAAAACGAATTGTTTTCTTACATAACGTTGCGATCGCGCAAGACAGACAAGTTGCTAGAGTAGACGAAGAGAAAATTGCAGCAGCAAAAGAACGACTAGGAGGCGCGATCGCTTCGGTTCCTCCTGGTGTAGACGTTAAGATAGAAGTAGTTTCAGGTCGTCCGTCCGAAAAAATTCTTCATGCCATCAAAACTTATCAAATCGATGTGATTTTCGTCGGAACGTCGATTCGCAGTTTACTACAAGAGAAAATAGTGGGGAGTACCAGCGCTAAGTTGCTCGAATCCACATCAACGCCATTAATGGTTTTACGCCCTCAACTCATCACCACCTATACTCGCGAAGAGTTATCTTTGCGCTGCCAGCATCTTTGGCGCTACTTACTCATTCCTTACAATGATAGCGGAGCGGCTCGCTATCTCATCGAACAACTCAAACACTACGTAAAAAAGCAGTCCCAACCGTATCTCAAACAATGTATGCTCGTGTGGGTTGTCGAAGATGGTTCGCGTAACGAGGTAATTAGAACTAATCGCTTACAAGAAGCTCAAAAAAAGTTAGCATCGGTCAAAGATGAATTAGAAGCGCTCGGAATAGAAGTTAACACAGAAGTGAGACAGGGAAACCCATTAGTCGAAATTCTCGATGCTGCTTTATATTTTGATATTAGCGCGATCGCGCTGGGTAACGATCGCCAATCAAACTGGTTAGAATTGGCAGTCCCTAGTTGTGCCAAAGATTTGTTGCGAAGAAGTTGGTTTCCCGTTTTATTCTTCTCTGCTAACCAGTAAGCTATCGCTTATTAATCATTGAAGGCTAGATGCCGTATTCCCGTACATCTGCTGAAGCACGCCCGCAGGGTCGATATACTTACCGCCGTATTTGATTCCCCAATGAAGATGGGGCCCTGTGGTTCGACCCGTCATACCTACACGAGCTATTCTTGCACCAACTGGAACATCTTGTCCTTGCCAAAGCATAATTCCCCCTTCTCGGTCGATGAGATAGGTTCCTTGGGGAGTGCTTTCTACGCTTCCCATCAAATGACAGTAAACATGAGTCCACTGCCCCGATTGAACAGAAATCATCGTACCGCAGGCAGTATTGTCCGACAATCCTACTACCCGACCTGTCCACCAATTACGAACATAACTTCCTAGAGGCGCTGCTATATCAAGACCTTGGTGAAATTGGGTACTTCCATCGACGGGAGAGGAACGATAGCCAAAGGGAGAGGTATAAGCTTGAAAATTTTCGACGGGAAAAGAGGCATATTGCCAGGGATTACTTCTGGTTGTTGCGTTAACATATTGAGCTTGTGACGGTCGTTGTTTGAGTCCTCCGATAACAAGACAGGTGGTTAGGACTAAAACCATTAGTAAAAGGAAATGAATGAATCGGGAACGAAAACGCGAGGTTTTGCGACCGAGAGAGTTGACTATTTTTACCATAAAACTTCTCACACACACTAGAGATTGAGAGATTTATTAATAAATTGTTAAAAGGCGAGAATTGTTCGCTATCATATCAGCTTAAGTAAAGATTTTGTTAAAATCCAAAACAGTGAGTGGCGATCGCCCTAAATATTTTAGATTCCCTCGATTATGTTAAACGATATCTTTCCTTTTGCCATCACATTAGATACCATCGCGATCGCCGGGGCTTGTCTTTGGTCGCTAGCTTTGTATCTAGGTTTCTCATCGGTTAGGGAATGGATTATTGAAGGATTAGATCGTTGGTTTAATTTTGCCGAGCGATCGCTTTATACTTCAAAAGAAGAATTTGAAAGAACGCGCAAAGCACGAGAATCCCAAAATGCTTTTTATGCCTCAGTTTGCAGTATTATTCCCTTTCTCGCTATCGGAGGACTCTGTAACTGGGGCATCGAAATCGGTCTGGGTCGCAGTTGGGCGGTTAGCATGGGAATTTTTAGCTTGTATCGCTTGTGCAGTCTATGAACTCGGACGAAGAGACGA
>JAAUUT010000018.1 GCA_012031035.1 Candidatus Altimarinota bacterium
AAAAAAATTTCTGTTGGGGTTTGCTAAATCGCCCACTGAAACCAGTAGGTTTTGTATAATTGTTCTAATGTTGTCCATTGGTGGTAATCGCTCAACACTTTTACCTTATCTGATGGACAGCTTTTTTGTCTTTTTTTTCTAAAATTGTCCGAACCATTGCTTTACTAACAGCAATTAAAGAAGAACTTGAAAAAAAGCCAACTGCGCGACTGTAGACGGTTGCGCGTCCTAAACAAGGAAGATAAAAATCGTTGATAAGGTGATCGCGATCGCTGCGATAATCTTCTTGAATCTTTAATTCGTCTAAATTCAACGTACTTTTTGAGGATTCGGGTTTTCTTCCCTTATTATTCCCAAAATTTTCGTTTCATTTTTGGAAATAGCCTGACAAGGCGTTGAAGAAAAAGCTAAGCTGGCTTTAGCCAAATGCACAAAGCTAGATAGACTTTTTTTAGGTGCAACTTTCATGGTTGAAGAACTGGCGATCGCGACTTACGGACTTACGAAACAATTCGATCGGCATCATGCCGTTAATAATATAGAATTACGGGTCGAAAGCGGGGAAGTTTACGGGTTGATCGGGCCGAATGGCGCGGGAAAAACGACCTTAATCCGAATGCTAGCAGCAGCAGAGGAACCGACTACGGGAGAAATTTATATTCATGGCGATCGCTTGTTGCGCGACGATAGCAATCCTCGTCTCAAGCAGCGTCTGGGATATCTTCCCGACGATTTCCCCTTATATGACGATCTTACCGTCTGGGACTATTTAGATTATTTTGCACGACTCTATCGACTCAAACAGCCACATCGTCGCCGTCGCTTGCAGGAAGTTTTGGAATTAGTACAACTAACCAGCAAGCGGAACAGTTTAATTGCGACTCTCTCGCGTGGAATGAAGCAACGTCTGAGTTTGGCGCGTACTATCATCCACGAACCGATTTTGCTGCTACTAGACGAACCCGTTTCGGGTTTAGATCCAATCGCAAGGATGCAGTTTCGAGAGATTATTAAGGTTTTACAGTCCGCAGGAATGACGATCTTAATTTCATCCCACGTCCTCAGCGATTTAGCGGAGTTGTGTACGTCGGTGGGAATTATGGAGTTGGGTTTTCTGGTTGAAAGTTCGTCTTTAGATGAGTTGTATAAACGGTTATCTCGCCAGCAAATTATTATTTCTACTTTGGGAGATCTTGAAAGACTTCAAAGAGAGTTAAAAAATTATCCTTGCGTAGAAGGTTGGGAAGTTTTAACTCAAAAAAATAGTTTGCGCGTGAATTTTTCGGGGGGAGATGAAGAAAGTGCTGAGTTATTGAAGGCATTAGTTCATTCTGGAATTTCTCTTAAAGAATTTCATTGTACGACTGAAGATTTAGAGTCTATTTTTCTTAAGATGGGACACAAGCAGGTGTCTTGAGTTTTTTATCTCACGCAGAGGCGCGGAGGCATAGAGAAAATGCTGAATATTTTAGAGTTGAATCCTCAGTTATTTCGAGAGGTAAAAAGCAGATTTGGAACACATAATATTGTTATTGTTGTTGTGTGTTCTTTGTCGCTGCAATATTTTTTGTTTAGCACCTCTAGCGGTTTTTTGGTTTTTAAATCGTTAGATTATATTCTGCCTTTATTTTTATTTTTGGGTGGTTTTTATCTCATCAGTACAGATCTTGCTAGGGAAGAACAGCGAGGAACATTGAATTTTATTCGCTTAAGTCCTCAATCTAGTCAAAGTATTTTAATTGGTAAAATGTTGGGGGTTCCTTCACTCATTTATTTGGGAGTTGCTTTAGGAATTCCTTTACATTTTATTAGTAATTTGCATGAAGGAGTTTCTTTAGGACAAATTGTAGGAAAATATGTTTTTTGGATTGTAGGTTGTTGGCTTTTTTACAGTTTTGCCTGTCTTTATACTCTAAGGATAAGTAGCCATCGGAGATTTTATAGCCCTCAAGCGATCGCGGGTTTAGGATTAATGCTCGCCGGGACTTTTGTTTCTCCATATTTAAGTTTCATTTATTTATTTACAAGTTCTGAATTTTTAATTAAGATCGATTGGTTTTTTCTGACTTTAGGACACGATAAATTATTTGATTGCTTTTGGTTGTTGATAACTATTGTAGGGGGCACTAATTTTCTTTGGCAAGCTATAAATCGTCGCTTTCGCAATCCAGATATTACAATTATTAGCAAAAGCCAGAGTTATCAATTAATGGCTTTATTACAACTGTGGTTGCTAGGTTTTGTCTTATTTAAAGGAGATTTAGACTCATTATTTCCTTACTATGTAATGGGAATGGTCTGGGTGTATTATGCTATGCCTATTGTCTTTTTAATGTCGATCTCGGCTTTGTCTTCCTCGCGCCAAATCTTGTTAGATTGGTCGAGATATAAACATCAAAGTTATACTCGCGATCCGCGTAGCGCTCCCGTAGGGAATCGCGGTTTATGGAACGATTTAATTTGGGGAGAAAAAAGTCCTGCCATAGTCGCGATCGCGATTAATTTATTAATTACTGCTGCGATTTGGATACCTTGGTTATTATCTTTATCAGATCGCGTATTATCCAATCTGAGTTTATCAAAATCAGAAGCCATTTTAGGATTGTTACTGACGATAGGAATTGTATTAATTTATGCTGCGATCGCTCAACAATTAACGATAAAATTAAAGCCACGCTCTAGAATTAATCCAACAGTAGCTTGGGTAATGGTAATAGTTATATTGCCTCTCGCGCTCGGAGGAGTTTTAGCTCTTGAGAAAATTCATTTTCCTTTGTTATGGATTTTTTCACCTTTTCCAGTTTTATATTTTATTCAAGGTACGATCGCAACTTCTATCTTAGGTTTAGGTTTGCAATTTACCCTTTTAGGATTTTTGATGAGGCAATTAACCAAGCAAATTCAAAAAATTGGAGCGTCAAAAACTCAAGTTTTACTAACCGCAGAAACATCTCAATCTGAATAACTTTCCATCACTTTTAAACAAGGAAAAATCAACCATGATAGCTACATTTGTTGACCGAATAGGGCAATTAAACCCACAACTATTTCGAGAACTAAAAGGAAGGCTCAAACCAAGAACTTTAGGGATAGCTGCTGTTATTTCTTTCTTAGCGCAAGGCTTGATATATTTATACTATCAAAACCGTCTTCCGCTTCCTGCTAGCCAGTACACACGATCCAATCTCGAACTTTCTAACCGCTATTGTATAGGCGCTCCCCCGCCAAATTGGGCAGGTTATAGCAATTCTTATCCCAACCAAATTATCGTTCAGAACTTCTGCGTAAAAAATCCAACGGGTAACTGGACAATTAACTGGCAACTTTGGTGGTTAGATTTATTTATATGGTTGGGCATTTTTGGGATTATGGCACTGCTAATCACAGGAACTCACATGCTCATTACTGACTTATCCAAAGAAGAACGTCGGGGAACCCTCAATTTTATCCGTCTGAGTCCTCAGTCTGCTACCAGCATTCTAACTGGTAAAATACTCGGCGTACCGATGCTTTTATATTTGGTTGTAGGATTAGCCGTTCCTTTGCATCTAGCGGCGGGATTGTTCGCAGGAATTCCACTAACCTTAATCTTAGCTTTCTATGGAATAGTTGTACTAAGCTGTACTTTATTCTACAGTGCGGCGCTGCTATTTGGCTTGGTTAGCGTTGGGCTAGGTGGATTTCAAGCTTGGTTGGGTAGCGGTATTGTTTTGGTTTTCTTGTGGGCGATGCTAGGAATAACGATGTCATCGCCAGTCGCCGAATACATCACGCCTGTGAATTGGTCGATTCTTTTTTACCCTGGTAGCGTATTACCTTATCTCGTTCATGCTACTGGTTTACCGCCAGAAACGGTTGAATATTTGAATTTACGACCGTTTTATCTTTGGTATCAAAGAGATGGTTTAGCAGATTTACAATGGTACGGGCAATTCATATGGCGTAATACTTGGGGCGGTATGGTTTTTTACATACTGCATACTGGATTGTGGATTTATTGGGTCAGACAGGGATTAGTGCGCCGCTTTCACAATCCGTTAGATACAATGTGGAGCAAAGGACAAAGTTATTTAATTTCAGCAAGTTTCATTGTTGTTTTCGCTGGATTTATTCCACGAATCAGCGATGCTAATATCCTCTTTTACAACTTCGGTAGGTTACAAATAGTTGTATTAATCTTTGTTTCAATGCTAATCGCCATTCTCAGTCCCCATCGCCAAACCTTACAAGATTGGGCGCGCTATCGCCATCAAACGAGTCTCCATCGCAAGAATGTACTCAAAGATTTAATTTGGGGAGAAAAAAGCCCTGCTACTGTCGCGATCGCAATAAACTTAGCAATTATCTTGACTTTCAGCACATTTCATGCTTATGTATCTCCTCTTGGCACGTATAAAATGCCCGCGATCTGGGGATTATTATTACAAGGAGGGATTATCTTAGTGTATGCCGCGATCGCCCAATTGATGTTGTTGATGAAAACGCCAAAACGCGCGATCGCAGCCGCTTCAGTCATCGCAGCAACAGCTATCGTCCCACTTTTCTATTTGGCTGTTACAAACATCTCTCCCGATAAATTAACCGGGGTGTTTTTGTTCACTGCCTTACCAGGAATCGCAACTAAATATGCCACCATAACAATGGTAGGTTGGTCAATGCTTGCTCAATTTCTCGCGATCGCGCTACTGAACCTCCAAATGACGCGACAATTACAACAAGCAGGCAAATCCATTATCAGTTACAAAAAAAATGATGAATGATGAATTATGAAAATTGTGAAATTATAATTCTCTGTCTCCCCTTCAAACTGTTATGGCAACAAAATGTTTAATAGCATGGCGTATGCTCTTTGACCCTCTCTCACACCAATCGCTAATCACCAACACGATGAGGAATAGCCAATAATGATACCAAAGCTAATCGAACGGATAAGCGAAAGTAACCCCCAATTGTTTCGAGAACTTAAAGGACGATTGAAACCTCGCAATCTTACCATTGCGTCTGGAATTTCCCTAGTAGGACAGCTATTAGTTTATCTTTATTATCAAGCCACGCTTCCTGCCGATCGCCTTAATATGTCCCCAAGGATCGAAACTTTCAACCGTTATTGCTTGGGACATCCTCCCGCTGGTTGGAGTGGCTATGCACCTTATCCTTACAGCAATGACAATTACTGCGTTAAAGATCTGCTGGGTAACTGGATGCTCAATTGGCAACTCTGGTGGTTAGATATCTTTACCTGTTTGAGTTTGGTTGCTATTTTTGCTTTGCTAGTAGCAGGCAGTTATCTGTTGATTGCCGATTTATCGAGGGAAGAACGTCGCGGAACCCTTAACTTCATCCGCCTGAGTCCTCAATCAGCTAAAAGCATTCTCTGGGGAAAAATGTTAGGCGTACCAGCCATGCTGTACCTCGCCATAGGATTAATAGTACCATTGCATTTAGTGGCTGGATTATCGGCTCGCATTCCCTTTGAATTGATTTTATGTTTTTATGGCGTTTTAGCCGTAAGCTGTGCTTTCTTCTTTAGCGCTTCTCTTTTGTTTGCAATAGTAACGACAGGATTAGCAGGATTTCAGCCGTGGTTGGGTAGCGGAGTGGTTTTGTTTTTCTTGTGTGGAATGACGGGATTTGTCATGTCAGGCATTCCAGCTACTCACACTCCCTTTGATTGGCTAGCTTTATTGTATCCCGGCACTATCTTACCTTATTTGGTTCATTCAACCTTTCTACCACCAAGAACCGTTGGGTATTTTGCCTTACAAGGTTCCTCTTATATGGAAAGTGGAGGGTTAGTTAACTTGCATTGGTACGGGCAATCACTTTGGCGTAATGTTTGGACTGGCGCTAGTTTCATCCTAGTTAATTATGCAGTTTGGATTTATTGGTTCGGACAGGGACTCAAGCGTCGCTTCCACAATCCGCTAGCTACCCTGTGGAGTAAAGGACAAAGCTACATTATTTCTGGCAGTTTTACAGCAATTGTTCTCGGATTTACGCTACAAACGACTCACACATCACTTCTTTTTGATAGTTATTCCATGCTGCAAGTGTTTTCGCTGTTTTTCTTCCTCATCTTAATTGCAGGTTTGAGTCCAGAACGCCAAACCCTGCAAGATTGGGCCCGCTATCGCCATCAGATGAGACGAGAACGCCGTAACTTAGCCAAAGAGTTGATTTGGGGAGAAAACAGCCCTTCAACGGTTGCGATCGCGCTAAATTTATTCATCTTTGCTGCTTTCATTGCGCCTTCGATCTGGCTATTTCCTCTCGAAGAAAGTAAAACTCGCGTTCTAGTAGGATTATTGCTTAATGTTAGTACCATCTTGATGTATGCGCGATCGCGCAATTCATTCTCATGATGAAAAGTCAGAAACGAACGGTTTGGGCATCGGCGATAATCACCGCCATGATTTTCTTCCCGCTAGGAATTATGACCTTATTTGGAAGCAGCGAACCAGCGAGAACTGCAATATTCGGCTTATTTTCCGTCGCATCCGTCTGGGCAGTTAAGTATACTTCCATTACGGCAGTTCTCTTATCAATACTCGGACAATGGCTTGCGATCGCCCTAGTTAGTTTCCAAATGACTCGACAACTACGAAAAGCAGGAGAATCGGAAACTCAAGCATTACTTTCACAGAGTCGCAATAAAGCGATTGTTGGTTAGCAACTAGAGATTAGGGATTGAGGATTACAAGTCGGTAGAGACGAGGCGGGCTTTTTGTCGTTGTACGGCAAAAAGGTTTTGCCCGCCGTTGCGATATATCGCGTCTCTATTCGGAAGTCGGAAATCAATATACTCCCTTGTCCCCCTTGTCCCCCTTGTCTTCCTTGTCCCCCTTATCTTTACTTATCTCCCCATCTCCTTAAAAGTTCTGAGATAGCGTGGCTTACAAGGAGTTCCCCAGGCAACTTGCTGGGCAGGAATGTGGCTAAAAACGC
This sequence comes from Candidatus Altimarinota bacterium, assembly GCA_012031035.1. Lineage (GTDB taxonomy): Bacteria > Cyanobacteriota > Cyanobacteriia > Cyanobacteriales > Microcystaceae > Hydrococcus. Next base: position 6,946 of record JAAUUT010000018.1, read on the forward strand.
TACTACGCGCCCCGATCGCGGCATTAGCCCCAATTTTGACCCCACAACCAATAAAACAGTCTGCGGCTATCCAAACCCCATTTCCAATTTCAATGGGTGCTGTTATCAAACCAAAAGCAACATCTTGTAAATCGTGACTGCCCGTACAGAGATAGCACTTTTGGGAAATAACGCACTGAGATCCTATCATAATGCGATCTAGACTATAGAGAACCACATCATCGCCAATCCAGCTATAATCGCCAATTTCTACCTTCCAGGGATAGGTAAAACGGGCAGTAGGACGAATCGAAACGCCTTTGCCAATTTTTGCCCCAAACAGACGCAACAACCAACTACGAAAGCCGTGTAAATTGTGGGGACTCAGTGGAAACGCGATCGCCTGTACCAGCCACCACAACAAGATAAACCATCCTGGTTTACCTCTGTCGAACCAAGATTGATCGTAAAGACGCAAATCTACCCAAGGTTCGGCATCGAGTTTGGGATCGGATTGAGATTCAGATTTCATCAGATCTAGAGAGATTGGGGATTAGCGAATGGTGACTGGGTAAAGGGGAATTTTTGAGTGCGATCTTTTCCCCCATTCCCCTTTACCCTTTCCCAATTGAAAGGAGAATTTTTTCATCCAATAAAAGCAAACATTTTACTTACTGAGTTTGACGGGTTCTGGTCGAGTCTGCGACGAAGAATTTTGAGAAGCATTAGGAACGTTGAGACGACCGCCAAATTTTTGTAATTCGTAAAGTTTTACCCCAATTTGATACTCATACTGACTCAACAAACGGGCATAAGTATATCCCGCTTTTCCATCGAGAAAACCGAGGCGGATAAAGTAAAACAAGATAAAGCGCAGCAAAGCTTTAAAAGGCAGTCGCACCCAAATTTTTTTGAGAAAACGCTTGCGCTGTACGGCATCGCCGAACAAATTTGCTCCAATTGTGCCACTGTCGTCTACAGCGTTGAGTGTATTGTAATATACGCGAGCCTCCCAGTTAGAGTAACGGTTGTGTCTCTCTAACCAGTGATAGATATCTCTAAAATCGATGTGTAACATATCGTTTTTTAGATAGCCCGCCTTTCCTTCGCTCAAAATAACGTGTTCGTGAACTTCGTTATCGCCTGTATTGGGAATATCTTCGGTTTTCAAATTTTCGTAGCGACCTACTTGGTGTTTGAATAATCGTAGGTTCCAATCGGGATATTTACCGCCGTAGCGAATCCACTTACCCAAGAAAAAGACTTTGCGGTTGAGATAGTAGCCAGTATAGTTGGGATCGTTAATGACCTGAGCAATTTCGTCCCATAACTCAGGTGTAATGCGTTCGTCACAATCAACAATTAAAACCCACTCGTTCCGAAAAGACAAATTTTCTAGCGACCAATTTTTTTTCTTGGGCCAGCCACCATTAAAGTAGAATTGAACGATTTTTGCTCCGTACTGCTGAGCAATTTCACCACTGCGATCGCTACTTTGAGAATCAACAATAAATACTTCATCAGCCCTAGCTACACTCTCCAGACAAGCCGGTAGGTTTTGCTCTTCATTCTTGGCTGGAATCAAAACTGAAACGGGAATTTTCTCTGGTGTAGTGGACATTCAGCAAACTAATGGTAAGTTTTATAATATCGAGTTTACGCTTTGATGCTATCGATCGAAAAGTGTTCTACGAAAAATCTCTTAAAAGAATCTTGACAACCATACAATAACAATATCGATTTTAGCTATATTCAATAATTAAATCCAATATTCAACTTTCTTTGCCGATCGCCAGTCAATTGAAATCAAGACAAATAATTCTCGTTACTGGAGCAGCCCGTTCTGGAAAGAGCGAGTGGGCAGAAACCCTCGCCAAAGAAATGGGTAAGCCTGTTATGTATGTGGCTACTGCTATGGTAGACGAAAACGATCCCGAATGGCAGGCGCGAATCGATCGCCATCGCCTCAGACGACCTACTGATTGGCAAACGCTACAAATCCCCATACAATTAGGTGCTATTTTTGAAGTCGCTACTCCCCCTCAGTGTTTTTTGGTAGATTCTTTAGGAACTTGGGTAGCGAATTTACTCGATCGCGATGATTCGACTTGGCAAAACATAACCGATAAAATGCTCGATCTCCTCCAACAAACCAAAGTAGATATTATTTTAGTCGCAGAAGAAACCGGATGGGGCGTAGTTCCTGCTTACGAGACGGGGAGACGATTTCGCGATCGCTTGGGGAATTTAGTTCGTCAAATCGGTGCGATCGCCAATCCGGTTTATCTAGTTACAGGAGGACACGTTCTCAATCTTAGCCTTTTAGGTAAACCCCTAAATCAGTGACCAGTTAGTGATTTGTCCTTTGTCACTTGTCGTTTGTACTGGTGACTAATGACTAATGACTAATGACTAATGGCAATTAAAGTTCTTAAAAGATTCTTAATTCCTGGGATCGCGAGATTAAAACGGTAGCATGGAGGAGTAAGTACACAGCAACCCCAATCTGACTATGGCATCCCAAGAGAATGTAAAACAATATCTTGCCTACTGGTTTCAGTTAGGCAAAAAGGTTGTGGTATGCAACGGACAAGAAGCTCTCTTGCCTAAGTCTATTATTGAAGGCGATCGCTATTCTAAAGAATTTGAATCTTGCTGGCAACGCATTTTAACTAATAACGCTACGTGCTATCTCGAAGGAACCGAACAAACCATCGAGCAACTTTTCTCGCCGATGTGGGATATTAACCCTTGTGCTAGGTGCGGAATGCCTGTTCCCGCGATCGAACTAGGTATACAACCAAATAGCTGTCCCTGTCACGATCTTCCGAACTGGCCTAATACAGAATTACCATCTCCTCGCGCTCCTATCGATAGTTCGGTTCGTTTGAATAGAATTAGAGAACGTTTAAATCGAGTGAGAGAGCATTTTTAGCTATTTGTCAAGTAATTTTTCGAGTATCTGTCGTTCTGTTGTGGTTGCATCGCGCCATTCTCCTGGTGCTAAACCATCGAGGCACAGTCGAGCGATTTCTCGTCCTTTTTGAATGCCAATAGCAACCCGTACTAATCGTAGCGTTGGATAGCCAACTGCTGCTGTCATGCGGCGAACTTGGCGATTGCGTCCTTCAGTGAGGGTCATTTCTAACCAGCAAGTAGGAACGTTTTTGCGGTAGCGAATCGGCGGATCTCGAAGGGGTAAATCGGGTTCTTGGGGCAGTTTTGTGACGATCGCGCGACGTGTTTGATAATCTTGAATTTTAATGCCTTCTCGCAGGCGATCGAGTGCTGTTTCGTCAGGAATTCGTTCGACTTGCGTCCAGTAAGTGCGAGGATGGGCAAATTTTCGGTGAGATAGACGGTGTTGCAAGCGTCCGTTATCGGTAAGCAACAGCAATCCTTCGCTGTCGTAGTCGAGTCGTCCTACCGAATATACATCGGGAACAGGGATGTAATCTTTTAGCGTTGAGCGTTGAGTTTGTTCGGAGCGATCGTCGCTAAACTGGCATAATACGCCATAAGGCTTATAGAACAGAAGATAGCGATACATTTACGAAGACAAGGAGAACAAGGGAGACAAGGAAGAATTTTGTACAGAAGCGATAAGAGAGCGTCTGTACGTCGCCTTCTGCCCTCTGCCTTCAAAAACTGATAACTGTGATTTACTGTCCGAGTTCGGTTCTTGCTTGTTCTACAATTTCAGGTGTTATTTCGTCACAATTAGTAGAACGAGCTAATTCTTCAATTCTTTGACGAGCTTGAGGACGAACGAAAAAAGGAATATTTTTTAGCTTGGCTTTAGCTGCTGGTGTCCACTGCAAACCATCGATGCGATCGCGGTCATTCATAGGTATTTTTATCGCGATTGGATTTTAAATTTTGCCTATATCTAGATTAAGTATAAGACAGGATTTGAACCCTCATTCCGCAGGTAGGAAGAGAAAATCTTGTATTTTTAAAGAATGGGAAATTTTGAAGCGTCCAATATAAGAGTACAGGATCTTGACCACTGTGGGATTGTGGCGGGAATCTGTGACGAGATGGGACTGGTCGAACAAATTGACAAACTACTGGGTACTCACCCGCAAGAAATTATTAGTCCCGGAAGAGTAGTCAAAGCGATGATCCTCAATGGATTGGGCTTTGTCAGCGCCCCACTGTATCTGTTCGAGAAATTCTTTGTAGGAAAAGCAACAGAACATCTATTAGGAGAAGGAATCAGACCAGAACACCTGAATGACGATCGCTTAGGAAGAATACTGGACAAGTTAGCCGAATCAGGATTAACAGAAACATTTGTGACTGTAGCATTAACAGCAGCACGTCAATTTGGGGTAAAAATTGATAGCTTACATTTAGATTCAAGCTCATTTCATGTGGATGGAGAATACCTTCAAACCCAAAATGAAACAGTCGAACCAGGGGCAATTCATATTACGCATGGTTACTCCAGAGATCGCCGCCCAGACTTGAAGCAATTTATCGTAGATTTAATGTGCAGTGGCGATGGAGACATTCTCTTGTACTTGAGAGTAGGGGATGGAAATGAAGCCGACTCAGCAATGTTTGGTAAATTAGTAACAGAGTTCAAACAACAATGGGACATCGATGCCTTGTTTGTCGCTGATGCTGCAATCTACACCGCTGACAATCTCACTCAAATGTCCTCGTTACGATGGGTGTCGAGAGTACCTGCTACTTTGACAGCAGCCAAACAATTGCTCCAAGATCTCGACTCAAGTGCATTTATCGCTAGTTCATTGCCTGGGTACAAAATTGCCGCTTGTGGAAACAGTTATGCTGGCATTCAACAACGATGGCTAGTAATTGAAAGTCAAGCACGTCGAGAATCAGACCTCAAACAGTTGGATAAACGTGTCGCCACCAAGTTAACCTCTGCCATCTCAGCCCTAAAACAGTTATCCACTCAACAGTTTGCTTGTCAACCGGATGCGCTCCACGCAGCAACAACATTGTCTGAGCAGCTACCTTATCATCAGCTTGAAGGCTTGCAAGTGGTCGAAATCATTGAGTATCCAAAACGCGGTAGACCACGCAAAGACGAGGTTGGGCAGAAACACTATCAAATTTCTGCCACACTCATCCCTCAGCCCAACGCTATGGATGTAGAAATTCAACGTGCTGGTAGATTTATTCTGGCAACTAATGTCCTTGATGAGCAAGTTCTCAGCTATGAGGATGTCCTGACCGAATACAAAGCACAACAATCTACTGAGCGTGGTTTTCGTTTTCTCAAAGAGCCGCTATTTTTTACGTCCAGTATCTTTCTCAATACGCCCCAACGAGTTGCGGCGATGGCAATGGTAATGGGCTTATGCTTGCTAGTTTACAGTCCTTGTCAACGCTCACTCCGCCAAGCTTTAGACAAAGCTAAACAAACGGTTGACAATCAAGTGGGTAAGTCTACAGCTTTACCTACTCTCCGATGGATGTTTCAATGTTTCATGTCAATTCATTTGCTTACTGTTGAGGGAGCCAAACACATCACTAATCTCACCACAGAGCGGTTATGGATTCTCCAGTTCTTTGGTGCGCCTTGCCGTAAATATTATCTCCTTTCCTGATTTACCTGCGGAATGTGGGTTTGAATAGCGGTATAAATGGTAACAATTTTAAGCGCGAGTAGCATAACTGATTTGTCTCCAGAAACATTATTCATCGATACTCAGATGGGCAAGAAGTTTTTGTGTTTCACTAACAAGGCGAGCGCTCCAAAGATTTTCTTTAAGATAAATCTAAATTAACTCAGGTTTTTATCGATTGCTAAGGCTTTTTGTGCTAGTTCTAAAGCGCGATCGCGTTTTCCTTGGCGATAAAGAGCAACGGCAAGCGCTAATTGAGGTTCTGCGAATTGGTTATTAATCGCGATCGCTTTTTGCCACCATTGAATTGCTGCTTCTACCTCGCCCATTTCGTATTTAATCAAACCAATATTGTTAATCGCGGGGAGTAAATTTACATCTTTAGTCAATGCTAAATTATAGTCAGCAAGAGAGGCATTAATATTCTTTTGTTTGTGATAAACAACCCCTCGTCCGAAATAAGCACTAACTAAATCGGGGTTAAGTTCGATCGCTTTAGTATAATCGGCGATCGCTTTTTGGTATTGTTGTGACTTTACGTAAACATCTCCTCTGAGTCCGTATGTTTCGGCTTGAAAGTTTTTCACAATAGGAGCAAGACTGTCGCCGTATTTTTTTGCCAAGTTAGGCATGAGTTCGATAGCTTTAGTGTAATCGGCGATCGCTTTTGGATATTCTTGCAAAATTGCGTAAACATCACCTCGATTGCTGTAAGTTAACGTTGCTAGAGTGGGATCTAATTCGATAGCTTTGGTATAGTCGGCGATCGCTTTTGGATATTCTTGCGAGTTTTTGTAAGCATTACCTCGATTGGTGTAAGCCTCGAAAAAATCGGGTTTGAGCGCGATGGCTTTGGTATAATCGGCAACTGCTTTTGGGTAATCTTGTAACTTGTTATAAACATTGCCGCGATTGTTATAAGCATCTGCATTATCGGGTTGAAGGTCGATAATTTTACTGCGATCGCGCAATTCTTTTGGTAATCTCCTAGATTCGAGTAAGCTTGAGATCGGGCAATGTATGCCATTTGATTATTTGGTTGGATGGCGATCGCATCGATCGCATCGGCGATCGCTTTTTGGTATTCTTTTAATGCGATGTAGGTCATGCTACGATTCACATAGGCAAGATAGCGATGAAAATCTTTTTGAGTCAGCGTTTTGCCTTTTTGAGGAGAATCTCCCAAAATAGGATTATAAACACTGGAATTTTTAGGTTCTAGCTGTAAGGCGCGATCGAAATCTGCTAAAGCTAGTTGATATTTTTGCAATCGATGATAAATTTGAGCGCGTTCTAGATAAACTTCTGCATAGTTAGGATCGAGTTTGAGAGCCTCATTTTGGTCGCTAATGGCGCGATCGTATTGCTGTAGATAGTTGCCACAGACAAAAGCTCGTTCTTTATATGCTTCAGCATTCTTAGGATCGAGTTCTAAAATTTTGTTGTAATCGGCGATCGCGCGATCGTATTCTTGACGACCTCTGTAAGCTAAAGCGCGACTGTTATATAAAGCGATATTTTCGGGATTGAGAGCAATTGCTTTGGTTAAATCGGCGATCGCGAGAGCGAATTCCTTGAAAAGTAAATAAGAATTGGCACGAAATTGATAGATTTGTAGTGATTTGGGATTAATTCGTAACGCTCTATTGAAATCGGCGATCGCTTTCTCTTTTTCTCCTAAATTAGTGTAAGTCATCCCGCGATACATATAAACAATAAAGCTTTTTGGATTTAGTTCGATCGCCTTGGTAGCCGATTGAATAGCTTCGTCATTGCGTCCTAGAAAAGCCAGAGAATAACTTCGATGCCAATAAAGTACAAAATCATCGCTTTGGAGAGCGATCGCTTTATTAACGTCTGCAAGTGCCTGGTCGTATTTTCCTAAAGCGTTGAGGCTCATTGCTCGCCTGCGCCAAGCAGAATAAAATTGAGGGTCGATTTCTGTGGCTTTTTGGTAAGCAGCAAACGCCAATTCATCTTTGTTGAGTGTGGTTAATACCAATCCTTTGCCATAATAGGCTTGATAAAAATCTGGCTTGAGTTGAATGGCTTTATCGAAAGCTGCGATCGCCTCATCATCTCTTTCAATGCGCCACAATTGATTGCCATAGTTGAGCCAAGCAGTTGTATCGGCGTTTTGGGATGGAGGTGTTAGATTAAATAAACTGTTGCGAATCTCATTTTCTTGCAACTCGTTGAGGATTGGTGGCTTTGAAGTTTCTAACTTTAGCCATTGCATCTCCATCTTTGCTTGTGCGGCTAAGTTCAAAAAAGTCTTAATTGGTACGCCTAAACTGTTTCCCAGACTAATCTCTACATATTCTCCTCGACTATCGCTCTCAATTTCATCCTCAGATGCCGCATTAATTCCGATTAAACGTCCCTGCGCGTCCAACACCGCGCCGCCACTCATACCCCGTCGAGACTGATTGCTGTAAACCAACTCGTAGCCATTATTGGCTGCTAAAGAAAAGACATCTTTAGCGATAAACTTTCCCACATCTTGATTTAGCCTTTTACCAGCCGTGAGAAGGCGTTGGGATTCTCCCCCAGGAAAACCCGAAACAAAGATCCATTGAGAGTCGGCTAAATCTTTTTGGGCGTTAAAGCTGTAGTTTCCTATAGTTGCAATAGTATAGGTACGATCGCTGGTAAACTGTATAACTGCTAAATCTACTCCTTCGAGTAAGGTCGTTTGTGCGATCGGGTATTTCCGTGCGTCGGGAGTGATTAAAGTGTAAAGATCGGGATTTTTTACTACATGAGCAGCTGTGAGAGCATAATAGGTGTTCCCTTGTTTGGCAATAATGACTCCCGAACCGTTCCCATTATTCTTTGAGTCAATCCGCACAGTAATCTGTTGGGCAATTTTGTCTACTCGATCGACAATTTCTGTTTGAGAAGCGGACTTGGCAGAAAAAGGCGATCGCTCTTTTGCTCCTAACTCGATGGCATTGCCCCGCACCGTCAAGATTGGGGAGTTAGAATAAGCACCAGAAAGAATTAGAAAATTTCCTAAAACAGCGATCGCGAGCGTATAAAAGTAAGATTTCATAAATTAATTTATTTAAGATTTTTTAAAAGCTTTTGAGCGTCAGATAAAAGGCGATCGCCCCACAATTTTTCTTTGAGATAGTCTAATTTGCCCAAATTATTATCTAATCCTATAGCTTTTCTCGCTATTTCTATTCCCTTGTCAGTTTCTCCTTTTGCATAAAGAGCAACGGCAAGCGCAAATTGAGGTTCTGCAACTTGGTCGTTAAGAGCGATCGCCTTCTGCCAAGACTTAATGGCTTCATCTACATTGCCCCGTTCGTATTCGACTAAGCCAATATTGGTAATCGCTGAAATCAAATTTTCGTCTTTAGTTAGTGCTAAATTAAATTCATCTATTGCCTTTGAAAAGTCTTTTAGGTAATAGTAAACCAACCCGCGATTGTTGTAAGCATATGTATAGTCGGGATTGATGGCGATCGCTTTGTCGTAGTCTTCAATTGCCTTTTGGTGGTCTTTCAAATAATAGTAAGCTAATCCACGATTATTGTAGGCATCTGTATAGTCGGGATTAATTGCGATCGCTTGGTTGTAGTTTTCAATTGCCTTTTGGTAGTCTCTTAGGTAATAGTAAGCTATCCCACGATTGTTGTAGGCATCTGTATAGTCGGGCTGTAATTCAACGGCTTTAGTAAAATCAGCGATCGCTTTTTCATAATCCTTTAAGTTCAAATATGCCCAACCTCGGTTGTTATAGCCTTCTGCATAGTCGCTTTGAAGGTCAATCGCTTTGTTGAAATCAGCGATCGCGTTTTGATAATCTTTTAGGGCTAAATAAGCCTCTCCGCGACTGTTATGAAATACGTGTAAGTAATTGCTAGGAACTAATTCAATAGTTTTAGTGTAATCGGCGATTGCCCTTTGGTACTCTTTTAATTGGTAGTACGCCATAGCTCTTCGAGCGTAAGCAACAGGATTATTGGGCTGAAGTTCAATTACTTTGTTGAAATCAGCGATCGCATTGGGATAATCTTTTAGGGATGAGTACGCCTCCCCGCGACTGTTATAAGTTAAGGCATTGTTTGGCTCTATGTCGATAGCGTTGTTGTAATTTGCGATCGCCTTTCGATAGTTTTCTAACCTTTCATAAGCTTTACCTCGGTTAGAATAAGTGTCAGCATCTTTAGGGTTGAGTCGAATCGCTTTGTTGAAATCGGCGATCGCTTTTTGGTACTTGCCCAAGTCAAAGTAAGCACCTCCGCGCTCTTTATAGACTTCTGCATTGTTGGGAAAGATAGCTACTGCTCTCTCAAAATCTGCTTCTGCGTTTGAGTAGTCTTGCAATCTCCAATAAGCTTTACCTCGCTCGATATAGGCGTTGGCATACTTAGGATCGAGTTCTATACTTTTAGTCAAATCGGCGATCGCTTTTTGGTAGTCTTTTAAATCTGAGCGAACGCTTCCGCGATGGTAGTAAGCGAAATAGGTATAATCGGGATCGTTAAGTTCAATCGCTTTGGTAAAATCGGCAATGGCTTTTTGGAAGTCTTGCGGTAAGCTCAAATAGTTGCCCCCGCGAGTAATATAGTATTCTGCTTTGTTCGGCTCGATTTCAATCGCTTTCGTAAAATCGGCAAAGGCACGGGGAAAGTCTAATAAAACCGAATAAACCCGACCTCGCGCACTATACGCATCAGCATAGTTGGGTTCGAGTTCAATGGCTTTGGTGAAATCGGCAATGGCTTTCGCAGAGTCTTTAAATAGAAAGTAAAAACTACCGCGGTAGTAGTAAAGATCTGGATTTTCGGGTTCGAGTTCAACTGCTTTGTTGTAATCGGCAAGTGCCTTTTGATAATCTTTTCGTTGCGTATAGAGCCAGCCTCGATTATGATAAGCAAAACCTGAATTGGGCTGTAGAGAAATAGCGACCTCAAAATCGGCAAGAGCGTTTTGGTAGTTTCGCAACCGAGAATAAGCCAAGCCCCGCATAATATAAGCTTGAGGAAGTGACGAGAGCTTAATCGCTTCATCGAGGGCGACAATTGCTTCTCGATATCGTTGTAATAAATGGAGTGTAGCACCTCGGTGAAAATGAAGCTTAACATCCTTGGGTTCGATTGTAATAGCTCGGTCGTAGGCGGCTAGTGCCTCTGGATATTTTTTGAACTCCCAAAGCGACTGACCCAGCCAATCCCATGCAGGATAATAGCTTGGTTCAAGTCTTGTTACCTGCCGAAAAGCTGCTACAGCTTCTGAATATTTTTTCTGATTCGATAGTGCTATTCCTTTGCCAAAATAGGCTCGATAAAAATTAGGCTTGAGTTGGATTGCTCTTGCAAAAGCAGTTACAGCACGTTCAGATTGACCCACTCGCCACAATTGATTGCCATAGTTGAGCCAAGCTACCTCATCCGCATTACTCGATGGAGCTTGTAAGTTAAATAATTGCTGGCGAATCGAAGCCATTTCCAATTCAGTTAAGTTAGTAGGGATAAAAGTTTCAATCTTTAACTGTTCGGGTTTAATGTTAGCTTTACTGGCTAATCCCAAAAATGTGTTGATGGGGATGCCCAAACTGCGACCGATGTAGGCTTCTTCAAACTCACCGCTTTGACTTTCAACGTATTCATTTTCTGCACCTGTATTAACCCCTACAACGCGACCTTGACTATCTAGTACGGCTCCCCCACTCATGCCGCGATAAGAAAGGTTAGTATAAAGCAGTTCGTAGCCATTTGTGAGAGAATACTTGTCTTTGACTGCAAAATCGAGTGATTCTCTCGGATAAACTCTGCCTCCAGTTAATAAGCGCTGCGGTGGCGGGCTTAATGGTTTTGTTCCAGGAAACCCACAGACAAAAACCCATCGATATTTGTTGGGTCATCAATATCGCTGAGACTGACTTGGTACTGCGCGATGCCATAATTAGCTAAAGTTGCCACCGTGTAAGTTCGCGAAGAGGCAAACTGCACCACTGCTAAATCGACTCCCTTAAAAAGCGTTATTTTAGAAGCGTCAAGCAAGTGTTTTTGCCCATCGGGAGCGACTAACGTATAGGTATCAGAATTTTTAACGACATGAGCAGCCGTGAGAACATAGTAAGTATTCTCGTCTTTAGCGACGATAACCCCCGAACCATTGCCATTATTCTTTGAGTCAATCCGCACGGTAATTTGTTGGGCTATCTCGTCTACTTCCTTGACCACTCCGGTATATTCAGAATGAGATTGAGTTTGAGCAACGACTGGCTGAGGGAGTGCAATGGATATATATACGGTTGCGGCAGGCAGCATGAGTAAACTGCATCCGATCGCAAGATGGGTCAGACGGAAAGAAATCATGGTGCTTGGTGTGAGGTTGATATATTAGATTCTTATTCCTCATATCTGGATTTATGCAGATTTCACGGTTTTTTAGAAAACTTTAATTTTTGTCATCAACGTTCCATTTCATTAGGTTATTCAAGACAACAGAGAATAGGGAAAGCGATCGCAGCTACTTTATTAAGAATTTCTTACTAATTTCAACCCATCCACAAAAAAATTGCATAAACAAACTTATACAGATACAAGACAAATATATGAATCACCTTTTACTTAGCGAGGGTTGTTTGATGAATCGTAAAGTCCTGTGCTTAGCAATTGCTGCTCTTGCAACGAGTTCGCTAACTTGGGGGTGTGTTAGCAGTCCAGAGAAACTTTCGCAATCGCAGATGCAAGAAAGCGATCGCGCTTCAAACCCTATTGCTTCTAACCCATCCACTCAGTTAGTCGTCCAAACAGAAGAAGAAAAAACCCGCATAGATGTATACAAAAAAGTCAGTCCTGCGGTCGTCGCGATCGACATTGGTAAAGGACATGGTAGCGGTTTTATCGTAACTCCTGATGGCTTGGTTATTACTAACGCCCACGTCCTAAAAAGTGCCCCACCTGTCGTGACTGTTATTCTCTCGGATGGAACTAAATTAGAAGCTGATGTAATTGGTTTTGCGGGAGAGAATTTAGACTTAGCCGCTGTTAAAATTCGCAATCAACAAAATTTACCAACGCTACCTTTAGCCGATCCCAAATCAACCCAAGTCGGACAAACCGTTTATGCGATCGGAACGCCTCTAGACTTGGGATTAGGGAATTCTTATACCTTTGGAATCGTCAGCGGCATTCGCGATGGAGGGAATCTAATTCAGCACGATGCAGATATTAACCCAGGTAATTCTGGCGGCCCTTTACTCAACTCCGATGCTGAAGTTATCGGGGTCAATACCTTTGGTTGGGTAGCACCCGTAACAGATAGCCAAGGACAAGCTATTGGTCGCAGCGAAGGCAGTATTGGGATTAACTTTGCGCTTTCGATAGAACTGGCACAGACTTTTTTAGTGGCATTGGAGAATGGAACCGCCCCATCAACGGCTGTCGCTACACAACCGCAGCCAACCCAGCAACCAACGCAAAATGTTCGCGCTTTACCTACGGACGGACAACCGTTTGCAGATGCACTTGCGACAGGCGATCCAGTGTTGCCTAATAACAGCTATTACCGACTTTACGCTTTTGAAGGCAAAGCAGGGCAACAAGTGATGATTGAGGTAGACAGTCAACAAATCGATCCGTCCGTCATTTTATTATTGCCCGATAAAAAAGAAGTAATTGCTCAAAATGACGATATTGACGCTTCTAATTTCAATGCCAAATTAGAGGCGACTTTGCCTGCTGATGGCGTGTATTTAGTTCTGACGAGTGCTTTTGAGACGGGAGAAGTAGGCGATTACAGCGTTAGAGCTTTGGTTAAATAAAATTTATTAAAAATTCAAGGAGTAACTATTATGATGCGACAACTTATTGTCACCGTTTTAACAACCAGCGCGATCGCGGCAACTATACCATTTTTCGCTCAAACAACTCACGCACAATCAGAGGTGAAATTCATTTGTAGCGATGGATTCGATCGCGCTAGCGGTCAACGTCTCCCTACTACTTACGCCTGGACGGAGCGAGGAAAAATTGCGATTATTCGTTGGTCAAAAAAATGGGGTTCCGGTCAAAATTTCACGCCTCAAAGACGTTGCGAAGAAGTTTCGCCCCGCTTTCAGGAAGCGTTTAACAATGGCACTTTGAATTTTATTACCAATGGCAGAATGAACGATCTACCCGTAATTTGTGCTGCTAATGAAGACAAGGGAGCCTGTCAAACGCAGTTAATAACGTTGCGACCAGAGGATAAGCCATTACAAATACTAAGTCAGTTGAAAGATATTCTTAACGGTAAAAGCACTGGCCCAATACAACACAGTTCTGGAACTCCACAAGTCTATTACCAAGTCGATATGAAAACCTTTCTTAGTACGGCTCCGGTGGAGGAAGAATAATGAATATTAAATTACCAATTATTTTAAGCGCAATTGCAATAATAAGTCTTAGCTGTACCAAAAGTAACGAAGTCTCTCGCCAAACTGAAGTCAATAAGTCAATTTCGCAAAGTGCAGCGCCAAAGCTGAATGAGAAAAACCCACAACCGTCTCAACAACTTACGGTTACTAACGAGGGGACTACTGCTACCTATGGAAGTGAATCGGCAGGAGATACGTTACCCGAACCCGCTAAGAACGAGACAAAAGAGAATCAGAAGGTGCAATTCATTTGCAATGATAGCTTTGATAAGGGAACGGGAGCGCGATTGCCTACAACTTTTGCTTGGGCAGAAAGGGGAAAAATCGCGGTTGTGCGCTGGAAAACCGAGGAATTTGCTGGTTATTCTCCCCAGAAACGTTGCGATGAAGTTTCGCCTCGCTTCCAAGAAGCTTACGATCGCGGAACGCTCAAAATGATTACTAACGGGAAAATAAACGGTCAGCCCGTTATTTGCACTGCGACCGAATATCGAGGCAAGTGTGAGACGTTATTGATGACTTTGCGATCGACTGATGATTCCATAAAAATTCTCAATTCTTTTAAAGATATCCTTAACGGTCGCGGTGCGGGGCCCATCTTACATAATTCTGGCTTTCCTCAAGTTTATTACCAAGTTGATATTGAAACGTTCCTGCGTACTGCTCCGGTGGAAGGGGAGTAGGGGAGTAGGGGAGACAAGGGAGACAAGGGAGACAAGAGGGACAAGGAAGAATATTGTAGAGACGCGATATATCGCGTCTCTACCGAACTTTTAACATTCATAATTGATAATTCATCATTTTTATGAAATCTAATCGCTTATTTATTGCTTATTTAAGCTGTTTGCTGCTATTTCCAACGATTGGCGCTTGTTCGTCTATTGCACTCGACAAGAATAATACAGCTAATTTAGCGACGACAGCTAGCCAACTTTCTTCAGAACAACTCAAACAACTTGCTAGTAAAATTACTGTTAAAGTTTTGGTCGATGAAAATCAAGGATCGGGGATTTTAATCGCCAAAGACGGGCAAACTTACACCGTCGTTACAAATAAACACGTTATCGATCGCGGTCAACCCTATCGCATCCAAACCCCTGACGGAAAGATTCATCAAGCTACCCTCAAGCAGCGAGATAATTCACTTGCCCGGCAAGATATTGCATTCCTACAATTTAAAACCGACCAAAATTATATCGTTGCAACGTTGGGCGATTCTAAAACTCTCTCTAACGAGCAAGCTGTATTTGCGGCTGGTTTTCCTTTTGAGAGCGATCGCTTAGCGTTTAATAGCGGCAAAATCTCTGCGATCGCAGTTAAACCGCTCGTTGGCGGCTATCAAATCGGCTTTAGCAGCGAAACAAAACAAGGAATGAGTGGAGGAGCCTTACTCGACGAGCAAGGCAAGCTAATTGGGATCTTAGGACAGAGTGCAACGGCAATTTTAAACGATTCCTATACCTATCAAGACGGCTCTCGTCCTAACGAGCAAACCATCCAACAAATGCGTCAAAGTAGTTTTGCCATTCCCGTTGCGATTTTAGCTAGCATAACTCCGCAAGAAACTGTTGTTGCTACTAATCCTAAATATACGGTAATTCCGGCTACAGTAGACGAAATCGCTCAAAAAGTAACTCTTTTAATCACTTCGCGTCAAAATGGCAATGGTTCGGGCGTTATCGTTGCTCGACAAGGACAAACTTATTATGTATTAACGGCTGCTCACGTAATCGCCAACCCAGACCAATACGAAATCGTCACTCCCGATGGCAAGAAATATCAATTGGATGCAGCAGCAGCAAAAAAGTTTGAGGGGATAGATTTGGTCTTATTACCTTTTACCAGTTCGGAAACTTATCAAATTGCTACCCTAGCCGATTACTATATTGGTTTAGAAGATAAACCATTGGTATTTCTATCGGGATTTCCTGGGGCAACATCAGGCACGATGAATAATCCAAGGCGAACTTTGACGGCGGGAACTACCTTCAGTCAAGCGGTTACGATGGTTGCCGCGCAGAATACTTTTTCTTTGGCGAATGGTTATGAAATGGTCTACAGTAACCTTTCAGAACCTGGAATGAGTGGAGGGCCAGTATTTGACCATCTCGGACGGGTTATTGGCATTAATACGGCATTTGAGGCGGGGATAGAAATCGATCGCGAAGGTCAGACGGTGGAAGTCAATCTCGGTCGCGGTTTGGGCATACCGATTCGCACGTTTTTAGGGTTAAGTAGTAAAGCTAATCTAGATTCTAAACTCTTAAAAGTAGAAACTAACGCGCCTCCTACGCTTAATGCTACAGAAGTGGCAGCAATTCAAGAAAATATGTTGCCCGAACGAGAACCCGCACAAGATGCTAGCGAGTTCGAGTGGTTGAACTGGGGGAACCAATTGTGGCGTTTGAGAAAGTATCCAGAAGCGATCGCAGCTTTCGATAAAGCCATTCAACTCAAACCCGATTTCTATCAAGCTTACTATGCTAAAGGGACAGCCCTCGACGCACAAAATAAATATTTAGAAGCAGCGGCGGCATACGAACAAGCGACCAAGATTCAACCGAGTTTCTATGAAGCTTGGCGCGATCGCGCGATGGTACTCGACTATGCTAAGAAATCTTCAGAAGCGCTAGCATCTATCGATAAAGCTCTTCAATTGCAACCTCAAGATTTTGTCCTCTTCTTTAGGCGCGGTCAAATCCTCAATAGCTTAGAACGTTACAAAGAAGCAAAAGAGGCTTTTACACAAGCAATTTCCCTTAAACCGAGCTTTTTTGCTTATACTTTACGAGCGTTGTCTAATGCTAATTTGCGAGATTATCAAGCGGCAATCTCAGATTATAGCCGAGCGATCCAACTGCAACCCAACGATTATTTTAGCTATAGCGGACGCGGAAGCGTTTACGCACTACTAGGAAAACATCAAGAAGCACTCGCAGATCTCAACAAAGCGCTCGCTATGTTTCCAAAATCTAATCAGTACAAATTCACCGCTTATCTTGGTAGGGCAACAACTCATTTAGCGATGGGAGACGCACAAGCCGCGATCGCCGATTATACTGCTATTATTGACGGAAAAGCGCCTGAAAACCTTATTTCCCAAGCCTATTTAGGACGAGCGACAATCTACACGCAATTACAAGACTTTAATAAAGCGATCGCCGATTGTACTCAATTACTCGAAATTCAGCCAGATAATGAAGTTGTTTACTTCAATCGCGGAGGATTCCGCGCCCAAGCACAAGATTTTCAGGGAGCGTTAGAAGATTTTAATAAAGCGATTGACCTTCAAAACGATTATGCCGATGCTTACCGATATCGCGCCACCGTCCGCGCTAACCTCAACGACGCACCAGGAATGATGGCTGATTCTAAAGTTGCGCTCGAACTCTACACTAAAAAAATTGCCAAGGAACCGAAAAACGTCGAACTTTATATCAATCGAGCAATTACCTATATAGGAATTGGCGATCGACAAACCGCACTACAAGACGTACAAAAAGCCGAACAACTACTTCAAGAGCAAGGAATTACCAGTGGCGTTGGCTATGAGTTAGTGCAAAAGATGAAAAATGTTCTGCAAAGTTTATAGTTTGAGCAAAGAAGTGTGGAAAGACAAGAAATTATGAATTCATAATTTTTCTATAATGTCAAAAAATCGTTTTTCTTTAATTTTTATTAGTAGTATTTTTTGGTTATTTCCCTACTTGTTTTGGGGGACAATTCTCCCTTTGCGATCGCTTCATATTCAACCTTATGAAAATTTCTCCAAACCTTTAACAAAACCTAACATTCAATTCATTCAAACGATTAATAACCAGATTATTCTAAACGAACAATTACAGAAAGAATTATCGGTTGCGATCGCACGCGCTCAAATAGAACTCGAACAACTGGCTAATCGATTTACTCTTAATTTTGTAGAAGAGATTGGTATGGTTTATTTTCACAAAGGACAAAGTAACTGGAGTATAAAATTTACGTTTGGGGGAATAGTTTTACAAACTTCAGAAGAGATTCTCGTATCTACCGAGCAACTTTTTGCACTCAAAGCCAATTTTGCTAACACAAAACTAATTAAAATTAAAGAAAAAAAATATAAAACTACAGGACAGATGAGGCAACTTGGGCCCATCTTACACGAACGTTTGTAGGTAGAAGAAGATGTTTATAATTGACAATTCAATAGACCGTATTTTTACGTAGATATTCTTGGGCGAGCGATAGAAAAACCGTAATTTTCACGATGGTTTTGCTGAATCAAATTCGTATATTTGTGGATAGATAGATTTTGAACCCAACTATATATCCAGTCAGCGCCCAATCATGGACAAAAATTTAACCCATCCTGAGATCGCTACAAATTTGAGTAACGCTGCGTTTACACTCGCTCAAACTAATAATTTTTTGTTCTTGGGATATAGCAAGGCTGAAGCAGGAGATTATCAAGGGGCGATCGCCGATTACAATCAAGCCATAGCAGTCGATCCTATTTGTATCGATGCTTATCTCAAACGAGCTAACGCTTATCTAGAATTGGAAGAATATCAAGCCGCGATCGCCGATACTAGTCTCATTATGCAACTCGATAGCAATAATGCTGATGCTTACTTTTTGCGTGGCATAGCTTATATGCAAGGGTTTTCTGAGGCTGCGGACACCGAAGATTGTGAGCAAGCACTCGAAGATTGCGATCGCGCCTTTTCACTCGATCCTGACTTTGCCCATGAAGCTGAACCCTATTTGATGCGGGGTTGGATTTATTTTTTGTTAGAAAAACCCGAACAAGCGCTTGCCGATTTCAATCGCGCGATCGCGCTTGACTCTACTTTATCTGATGAAATTGAACCTTATTTCATGCGAGCTACAGTTTATTATGTGTTGGGAGAATATGAGAAAGCCTTAAATGATTACGCGCACATTATTAAAATTACGCCCGATTATGCTGATGTTTATGTAAATCGTGCCGATATTTACTACTATCTGGGCGACTATCAGAATGCGCTGACTAACTGTATGCTAGCGCTTCTTCTCGAACCCGATAATGCAGAACTCTACTTTATGCGAGGTAATATTTTCTACGATTTAGAAAATGATTGGCAAGCATTAATAGACTACAAACGAGCAATCGATATTGCACCTGACTATGCTGATGCTTATTTCAATCAAGGTATAATTTATTCGTATCTTAACGAATCTCGCCAAGCAATTAACAATTTTCAACAAGCCGCAGATCTCTATCAATCTCAAGGAAAATATGACGAAGCATTAGAGGCGAGCGCTAAGATAAAAGATTGTAAAAAAATTAATTGAATGGGAATTGGCGAGTGAGATACGGGACATCGGGAAACAAAGAATAACGTACAGACGCGAAATTTTGCGTCTGTAATAAATTTTCCATTCATCTATCGTTTTGCCAATCGAGAAATTGCGTCTTCCGTAACTCGACAAATACGCCATTCTTCCATTATGGAAGCACCAATACTTTTATAAAAATCGATTGCCGGATTATTCCAATCCAAAACGCTCCATTCTAATCGTCCCGCACCGCGATCGCGAGCTAACTGTGCGATATAAATTAACATGGCTTTGGCGATTCCGCGACGACGATATTCTTGAAGAACGAATAAATCTTCGAGATAAATTCCTGGTTTAGTTAAAAATGTGGAGTAATTAGAGAAAAACAAAGCAAATCCTACTGTATTTTGCTCCCATTGGGCTACAATCGCTTCAACACAAGGGCGATCGCCAAATAAATGATCTCCTAATGCTTCAGCACTACCCGCGACGAGGTGTGAAAGTTTTTCGTATTCTGCCAAAGCACAAATTAAGCCAAAAATTGCGGGGATATCGGAGGGAGTTGCCGAACGAACGGTTAACATGTCAACGATTTTTTGATGAAACAAGTTTTTCCAGGTTTAGACTTGCATGAGATCGTTCCATAATAGCGATTTTTAATGACAGATTCTAACCCTTGAAGTTTTTTTCGGACGGCTCGAAATACCAATCTCTCGAAATCTCGCCTTCATGAAGCAATTCGAGAAAATCTTGGGCACATATTTCATAAATCAAAGAATCGGTGAGGAAACGAAACGTTACGAGAAAAAGTTCGTCATTAGACACAGCAAGATTTGAAATCCTCCTTAAAGTTTATCGACGCGAAAAAGGATTTTGATTTAGCTTGCGCTATTGGTTGTTTAGCTCAAATAAAGGAAGAACTAATTCAACCAACCTTTGAGACGACGAGCGACTTGAGGACGGCGCAACTTCCGCATAGCTTTACTTTGAATCTGGCGCACCCGTTCGCGCGATAGATTGAACATCCCGCCAACTTCTTCAAGGGTATAAGGTTGGCTGGTGGATAAGCCATAACGCAGGGAGATAACATCTTTCTCTCGTTCGGTCAGCACGTCGCTTAACACCTCAGAGATTTCATTGCGCAACATCGCTTCGCTCATTTTTTCTTCGGGAAGTTGCAAGTCGCTATCTTCGAGCAAATCGACTAACTCGGTATCTTCTCCTTTCCCCACTCGATGATTGAGTGAAAGCGATTGTCGTCTCAGTTGTAGGAGTTGACGCAGTTGGTTGCGACTGATGTCGAGTTCTTGAGCGAGTTCGTCTTCGTTGGGGTTGCGTTGCAGGTTTTGCTTGAGGATACGTTGGGCTTTTTTCAGTTTGTTAAGTTTTTCAACGATGTGAATGGGAAGGCGAATGGTTCTTGCATCGTTAGCGATGGTGCGAGTAATTGCTTGACGAATCCACCAATAGGCGTAAGTAGAAAACTTATAACCTTTGTTGGGATCGAACTTTTCAGTCGCTCGATTTAATCCGATCGCGCCTTCTTGAATTAAATCCAGGAAAGGAACGCCTCGATTGAGGTAGCGTTTGGCAATAGAAACAACTAAACGAAGATTCGAGCGAATCATTTTGCGTTTGGCGGAACGTCCGCGATAAAGGCGATTTTCTAGCTGGCGTTCGTTTGCTAATCCTAACGCCTGCGCCATTTCTAGTTTCGTTGGCGGACGCTTGAGGGTTTCTTGTAGTTGTCTGCGAGTTTCTTCTGCATCTACTAGGAATTTTACGCTAAATGCCAACTCCACTTCTTCTTCGGGTTTGAGTAAGGGATAGCGTGCCATTTCTTTGAAAAAAGCACCAACTGTATCATCTGCATTCGTTTTGGTATACCCCGTTGGCGGACGCGCGATCGTGATACTTAGATCGTCTGAAAACTCAATCTCGATTGACGGTAGATCGTTCTCGCTGTTATCGGTTTCAAGATTATCTAATTTGTCTATATTGGCTGTCAAGTTTAAGTTATCGTCTTGTGTCAATTTTGAGATGTTCATAAGCTAATAGTTGATTATTTGATAAAAAAAATTAAACTAGGTTTGAGAAATTTGTTTTTCTTAATGGACAGATTTTGACATTTTATTCAATTTTATGCAAATACTTAATTTTTTCTTAACATCTAGATAGTTCTTGTCAACAAGGTTAGCAGAATAGTTAAAAAGTTTTGTTTATATAATTACAAAATGACAATTTGTTTTAATTTTTCTAAGCTACAATAGAAAGCTGAAGCGATTTTTGAAAGCCCAAATCAACAACTGCAATTTATATAGACTGCCATGAGTCCCTTGTCAGAGCGCTTTAGTAAATACTTTTTTAAAATTTGGGTTGCTTTAGAGAAAAGATAGCGTTCGACGTGAAGTTATAGGGACTTAACTTCGTTTCAAGAATGAAAAATTGATGGAAAGATCTGCATACACTTTAACGGATCGTACAAAAATTGGCTAGTTAAGAAAAAGTTCTTAATATCTTGCTTGGTCTATTTAAAAAAATTGCAGGAAATCAGACAAGCTGTTAGGATTGACGCTATTAGCTGTAAGCTAGAACAGATAACATCGATCGCTTCTTTATGTCAGATATTTATTTCAGTTCGATCGTAGCCGAGCCTAACGCTTCATATCAATCTGGCTCATCAGCAGAAAAATGGCTCGAAGTTCTCGTCGATTGTCCTGGAGTACAAGGATTGTATACTTACCGAGCGAATGCCAATTTAGCTGTCAATCCCGGAGATATCGTTAGCGTTCCCTTTGGAATGCAGATTGTGGGGGGAATTGCTATTCGGTGGTTAGACTCGCCAAGTGCAGATCTCGATCGCGATCGCATCAAAGATGTAGAAGAAGTAATTACTTCAGGTTTTTTCCCCGTTCCTATTGGCAGTTACTCAACCGCGTCGCCGAATATTACTGCACTGACTTGATGGCAGTTATTAAAGCTGCGTTGCCGCCGGGATTGTTAGAGCGATCGCAACGCCGTATCCGTCTCAAATCCAATACGCTTCCAGCAGGTGCAGAAACATTTTGTAGTCCCGCAGCAGGACAAATTCTGCAACTGCTCAAATCTCAAAAAGAAGGCGATTACAGCGCTCAATACTTGCAACGACAAATTAGAAATGCACATCGAGCAATCAAAGAATTAATCAAACGCGGTTGGGTAGAAAGCTATCTCGAACCCCCAAAAACTACCCGTCCCAAACTGCAAAAAGCCATAACCTTGGTAGTAGACAGTTTTCCTATCGACTTAACGCAACGACAGCGAGAAGTCCTAGAAGCATTACGATACCGAGGCGGCGAATTGTGGCTGACTGAATTATTGCAACTGTGCAAAGCCAGTTCTGCTATTATCGATGCACTGGAAACCAAAGGATGCGTCGTCATTCAGCAACGAGAAAGACTGCGCTTAGCAGACGAACAACATCTGACGAGCGATGCCCCTAAAACCTTAACAAGCGCTCAAGCAGAAGCTTTGGAGACGATTTCTAATCTAGAAGGATTTGCACAAGTATTGCTGCATGGGGTAACAGGTTCGGGAAAAACCGAAGTTTACCTGCAAGCGATCGCACCTATCCTAGAAGCTGGGAAATCTGCGATCGTACTCGTTCCAGAAATCGGTTTAACGCCACAACTGACAGACCGTTTTCGCGATCGTTTCGGTCAGAAAGTCTGCGTTTATCATAGCGCCCTTTCTGATGGCGAACGTTACGACACTTGGCGGCAGATGCTGAGTGGCGAACCCCAAATCGTTATAGGGACTCGTTCTGCGGTTTTTGTCCCCTTACCCAAACTCGGTTTAGTAATTCTAGACGAAGAACACGACTCTAGCTTTAAACAAACCCAACCCATTCCCACCTATCACGCTCGTAACGTTGCTAAATGGAGGGCCGAATTAGAAAATTGTCCGATAATTTTAGGTTCCGCAACCCCTTCTTTAGAAAGTTGGGTAAGCGTCAAAAATGAGGAAGTCGTAGAGACGCGTTCCCCGAAGGGGTTCTCGAAGAGTAATTTCGCGTCTCTACACTCCCACGCACATTACCTATCATTACCAGAAAGAATCCAATCCCGACCCTTACCGCCTGTCGAAATTGTCGATATGCGGCGAGAATTACAGATAGGAAATCGCTCTATTTTTAGTCAATCCTTGCAAAAAGCCTTAGAAACGCTACAAAAACGCCAAGAACAAGCAATTCTATTTATCAATCGTCGCGGACACAGCACATTTGTTTCTTGTAGAAGTTGCGGTTATGTGATGGAATGTCCGAATTGCGATGTATCGCTTTCCTATCATTACACCCACGAAGGCGCAACCGAATTATTGCGCTGTCATTATTGCAACCATAGCAGTTTGCAACCGCGCAACTGTCCTGAATGTGGTTCTCCTTATTTAAAATTCTTTGGTAGTGGCACGCAAAAAGTTACTCAAGAGTTAGCACAACTGTTTCCTGACTTACGAATTATTCGTTATGATAGCGATACCACTCGTACAAAAGGGGCACACCGCACCTTATTATCTAGTTTTGCACGAGGCGAAGCAGATGTATTAGTTGGGACTCAAATGCTAACCAAAGGACTCGATCTCGCGCAAGTGACGTTAGTAGGAGTCGTTGCAGCCGATGGGTTATTATACCATTCAGATTATCGAGCTTCAGAACGAGCCTTTCAAACCTTAGTTCAAGTAGCAGGTCGTGCGGGTCGCGGCGACGAACCCGGACGAGTCATTATTCAAACGTATTCGCCAGAACATCCCGTCATTCAAACCGTTAAACGTCATAATTACGAGAGTTTTGTCGAAACCGAACTAGTTCAACGGGAAGACTTAAATTATCCGCCTTACGGACGTTTAATTTTAATTCGACTTAGCGGGGTTGATGAAGTTGAAGTTCAGAAAGCCGCAGAGATTTTAGCCGATGCTTGTAGTAATGTAGTCGGTTCCGATTGCGAAATCTTAGGGCCTGCACCTGCAAATATTATGCGGGTGGCGCGTCGTTATCGCTGGCATATTTTGCTTAAGTATGCCGCGATCGCAGGCGACGAGCGGCTAGATTTTAAAGAGTTACGCAATTTATGTCCTCAGTCGGTTAGCATGACGATTGATGTCGATCCATTGAGTATAGATTAGTACTATCTTGATATTACGAACGAGTGGTTAAAAGTGCGATCGCTTTGGGTAACGATACTGATACTAATGCTTGCGTAGCAGGCGGTATTGCGGGGATACGAGATGGCATTGAGGCGATTCCCCAACGCTGGCAGGATGGACTTAGAGGGCAAGAATTGTTAAAACCATTACTCAATCGCCTTATTTGAACTGGCGATCGCGATACCCTCTACAAGAATGATGACAATATCATTTATGTTTCTCTGCTTATCTCTTTTTTTGACGCGATCGCAAATTTAACAAGGAACATTACGAGTCAAAAAATATAAAAACTAATTTAACTCAAGAAAAGATTGTGCGACTTCTTGAATTGATTTCTCTTTATTATCAACTTGATAATTCAATTGTTGCATCCGAGAAGCAGAAAGTTTTCCAATTAATTCAGCGATCGCGTTTTGCAATTGTGGATATCTCTCTAGCGTCTTTTGATTAAATATCGGAACGGCTTCATAAGGGGGGAAATAGCGTTTATCGTCTTTTAAAATCGTTAAATTCAAAACAGGAATTAATCCATCCGTAGAATTGCCTGCTACCAAGTCAACTTGTTTTTTTAATAAAGCTTGATAGACTAAACTCAAATCCATTGCTTGTGGAGTTTCGGCAAATTTTAATCCATAGGTTTTAGCTAAACCTGGGTAGCCGTCTGGTCGTTCCAAAAACTCATAACCAAATCCAGCTTTCCATTGAGACGTATATTTTGCAGCTTCAGAAATGTTTTGAAGATTAAATTGCTGGGCATCTTCTTGGCGAATAATAATAGCAAAAGTATTTTCAAACCCCAAAGATGGAAAAACTTCTAACTGAAATTGCTCTTGATAAGCTTGCTTGACTTGTCGATAAACTTCTTGCGGATCGGTAAGCGGTTTTTGTTTGAGAATTGTTGTAAAAGCCGTTCCCGTATATTCTACATATCCATCGATTTTGCCTGTTTTAAGTGCTTCGTGAACGATTAGATCTCCCCCTAAATTAAAACGGCGATCTACTGTTAAATTAGTTTTTGCTTCGATTTGTTGAGCGAGAATTTCTCCTAAAATAACTTGTTCGGTAAAATTCTTAGAACCTATTATTATTGAAGCAGCAGGTTGACGCGCGATCGCCCACAAACTCAACCCCAACAAAATTGCTATCCCAACAGATAACCCAACTAACCATTGCTTGCGTTTTCCTGGTTGCCTTAAATAATTCTCCAGCCAACCAATGACAATATCGGCAACAATTGCAATAATCGCTGAAGGAATTGCCCCTGCTAAAATAAGCCGATTGTCGATTCTAGTAAGACCTTGAAAAATAAAGACTCCTAACCCGCCGCCACCAATTGCAGCAGCAATGGTAGCAATCCCGACGCAAATAACCGTTGCAACTCTTACACCAGCTAAAATTACGCCCAACGCTAAAGGAATTTCCACCCGCCATAACATTTGCCATTCGGTCATTCCCATCGCCTTCGCCGCTTCTCGGATGGCTGGATCGATGCTGGTAATTCCGGTATAAGTATTGCGGATGAGGGGGAGTAAAGCGTAGAGAGATAAAGCGACAATCGCGGGGGTTTTACCAATTCCACCTAAAAACGGAACGGCGATCAGAAAGCCAAAAATTGCCAAACTAGGAATTGTTTGAATCGCGTTAGCAATGCCGAGAATGGGTTTAGCAATTTGGGGTTGGCGGGTAATGAGGATGCCTAATGGAATACCGATCGCGATCGCTGCTGTCATGGCAACAGCAACCAAGATTAAATGTTCGCCAGTTCGCAGCCAAATTTCAGACCAATCGCTCATACTTCTACTTTAACTTAGAGCAGTCTAGTGCTAAGCGAGAGTGTGGGGAGTGTGGGAAGACAAGGGGGAATATTTACTTTTGACAAAAGCCTTCCATGACTGGTAACTGGTCACTGGTCACTGTTAAAAGCGATCGCGCGCAGACAAGCTAAAAAACGTCGCGCTTCTGGATGAGTATCTTGTTTAAATTCCGCAGGCGTTCCTAAACTGACTAATTGGCCTTCCTGCATTAAACCAATTCTGGTGGCGAGAATAAAAGCTTCTTGAATGTCGTGGGTGACAAAAATAACCGTTTTTCTTAGTTGTTTGCGTAAAGAATCGAACTGTTGTTGCAATTCGAGACGAGTAATGGGATCGAGTGCCCCAAAAGGTTCGTCCATCAAGAGAATGGGGGGATCGGCAGCAAGGGCCCTCGCAACGCCTACGCGCTGTTTTTGTCCGCCTGAGAGTTGATGGGGATAGCGAGAAGCAAATTTTTCGGGTTCTAACCCAACTAAATGAAGTAATTCATAAACTCGTGCCTTGATGCGATTGGCTTTCCAGTTTTCTAGCGAAGGAACGAGCGCAATATTATCTTCTACACTTAAATGAGGAAATAAGCCGATTTCTTGAATGACATAACCGATGCTGCGTCTTAATTTAATAGCATCCCATTCAGTAGTCGGGCGATCGCGAACGATTACTTGTCCTTGTGTTGGGACGAGTAAATGATTAATCAATTTTAAGGTGGTTGTTTTGCCGCTACCGCTGCGTCCTAGTAAAATTAGAGCTTCACCTTCATAGATGTTGAGGTTGAGACGATATAAAAGGTCGCGCTGTTGAACTCGATAGCTGACTTCTCGAAATTCAACAGCGATGTTTTGTTTGCCAGCCATCAACTCACAAGCAATAATTTTCCATCTCTAGTTTAATCGACTAGCTTCTATTAAAATTGCGTAAAGGGGACGCGAAAAGTCGAGAGGGGTTCTGCATCTGTTTCTATATTTTCCTCGACATTTTTCCAGTCTCGATTTATTCTTACTGTTCTCTCAATAAAAGAACTCGTTCGCTTTTCATTGACAGATTGATTGATTATTCGTGCTTCGTACTCTCCTCCAACGCCGCCTAGCCACTCGGCTGAAGTTTTCTCCTCAATTCCCACTAAATCCCCCGCTGTTCCTGTCGAAATCATAAAGGGTTTAGGTTGCGTAATTGGATTTTCGGCTAAAGCTGGAAGTAAGCCTAGCGTCATTCCAAACGTTAGTATGGTGAGTGTCAGTGTAGTAGAATTTTGTAATTTGTTAGCGCCGTGCATATTTGCCACCTTTGGGCGGTAGTGAAATCGAGCTTATTTTTCTTTTGCTGCTCCTCAATTCAGTTTTTACACCACACTTTTAAATCCCAATAGGCAAAGCTTTTTCAAACTAGCCCAAAGCTTACAATCGATACTTTTTCATATTTTTATTGTATTTATCCTTTCTCAAATATATTATTAAAACTTGTTGAAATTTGTCTATTTTTTTACTAAATAATTTTATTTGCATTTATATTTATAAATTAAAATCTGTAAAAATCAAGCAATAGCGACAACTTCTTATTTTGCAAATATAGGAAAAATATGCATATTAAACAAGCCAACTATCAAGCAGATTTTACTTCAATCGAAACAATTCGGCGTTTAGTTTTTCAGGAAGAACAAGGGGTTCCATCAGACATCGAATTTGACGGATTAGACGAAACGGCACAGCATCTTTTAGCTTATTTAGACGATCGCGCGGTGGGAACGATTAGAATGAGATATTTAAAGCCGAATCTTGCCAAGTAGGAATACCCTGACAGATATACGTTTGTATTATCTTATAGCTCATTCTTTCCTTCTCGGAACCAGTTGCCCAAAATACCCACCAACGCCAAAATAAGCTAAGTCGGCAAAACGAGCGCGGTAACTCGGATCGATCGCAGCCAGCCAAATGCTACCGCTTATCAGTACCAACACGACGAGCGATCGCACCGAGAAATTCTGGTGAAACCAATCAGAACCCCACATATAGCGCTACATCGACAAAACCAAGTCATCACCCGCTATGACTGTTGTCGTAAAAATAAAGTTTTTGTTTTCCCGATAAGAGCGATCGCTTTTAACCAAACTCATAAACTCCCGATGCCCCTTGCGAGTGCGTCCCACCAAACAGCCCGCCGACGAGGAACCGATATTCCCGACGGGCAAATCGTACCCCCAATCCGTTAAATAGGTAGTCGCGTGTAAAAACAAGTTCATCCTGCCGATGGTAAGCAGTAGCGAATCATCTTCAGAGTGCAAGCAAGCTTTAAGCAGCGCTTGTCTGGGAGTCGTCAGATCGAGATTGTCGTCCGATGCGCTTACGTCGCGAAAATATTCTCTAATTAACTGATTCCAAATGCGCTTGTTAACATCTTGAAATTGCTCGGTTGAAGTAAAATTATGGGGTTCCGTCATTTTCTCCCTCTCCTCTAAAGACGTTTTCGGTATTGGCGGGCGCGCCAGAAGCTTGCTTGCTTTCCGTAACGTCGGTTTTTACGGGTTCGTTATCTTCTCGCGCCTTGGGCGTTAAGTCTTTAATGTTTTTGTCGAATTGTTCCTTTTGCTCGTTTAATTGCCCAGCCTCTTGTTGAATGTTTTGCACCTCGCCGAGTACGCCGCCCAAGCTGCTAGCCGCATCGTCGAGGGAGTCGATTCCTTCTCGGAAGCGATCGATTTTGCGCGTCCAGGCATTTGTCATCGTGACTCGCTCTGGCATCCACTTGTAAGCGTTTTCTCCAACTACGCGGAATCGTTTGAGAGCATTTCCTATCTTGCCCGTATTCTCGGCAGTCCATTCCATGATTTCACGAGCGGAATCTTGCATACTCCTGATCGTCCAAACGATGTTAGAGGTGCTAGAGATGATTCGATTGGCTTTTGCCCAGTTTCTTTTAGCAGTCGTCCAATTTTCAGCCCCAAAAACAGACCTCATCCAACTATCAAGCAAAGTCGATAACTGCCCATTAATGTCGAGAGGGTTGTTTTTTTCATCTCGGATATTGATAGTGTGGAGCAATTGACTCGTGACTTCTCCTAACGTTTGAGCTAAATTGTTGGAAAGCATTGCAGCGTTGTGAATTAACAGTATGGTATTTAAAGCATTGAGAATTTTATCCATGCGCGTCGCTCGCCAAGCTTTCTTACTCAACTCGTTAAGCGCGCTCAAAGTTTTATCAATTAGGTTAACCTTAGTATTCGTTTGATTGCTGACAACTAACAAATTTTTTAAAGAGTACATCCATCAATATTCT
The DNA here is from genome assembly GCA_012031035.1 of Candidatus Altimarinota bacterium. Lineage (GTDB taxonomy): Bacteria > Cyanobacteriota > Cyanobacteriia > Cyanobacteriales > Microcystaceae > Hydrococcus. The sequence goes on from JAAUUT010000018.1 coordinate 36,471, forward strand.
TCCTTATCTCCCCATCTTTCTCTCATTTATCGCTGAAATAGGAATCTTTTTTAGCCGATCGCAGTCGCTCTTGCTGAGTATGAATGCTTGAATAGGAATTGCGACAATCGACTTGTAGGTTTTGTGTCGGAATTTCTGTAACAATTTTAACAGGGAGTCTTTTTGAGGAGCGTCGATGACCGTAACCGATTCAGAAATTGATATTTCCAAGTATATCGACCATGCACTGCTCGATCCTACCGCTACTCCCGAAAAAGTAGCACAGTGTTGTATCGAAGCAGAGCAGTTTCATTTTGCAGCCGTTTGCGTCTATCCTACTGCGGTTCGACAAGCTAGCGAACTGCTGCATGGCAAAAAATTCAAATCTGTACGACTATTGGCTTTCCTACAGGAGCAACCACTTCAGCCGTCAAACTCTACGAAGCGCAAGAAGCAGTCGAGAATGGTGCGACTGAATTGGATGTAGTCATTAATTTAGGTTGGCTAAAAGTTGGGAAATCCGAAGAGATATATCAAGAAATTGCGGCTATTTGCGAGGAAACCGGACAAACCGTTAAAGCTATACTAGAAACTAATCTCCTCACTGATACCGAAAAGCGACTCGCCGCAGAAATTTGTATGGATGCTGGAGTAGCCTATCTTAAAACGAATACGGGTTGGTTTGGCGGTGCTACTGTTGCCGACGTTCGTTTTTTAAGAAATATTACCAAAGGACAAGTGGGTCTTAAAGCTTCAGGCGGGATTCGTACCCTCGCACAGGCTTTAGAATTAATAGCCGCAGGTGCAACACGACTCGGCACTTCTCGCGGAGTTGAGTTAATTCGACAACAAGAAAATGATGAATTATGAATGATGAATTATGAAAATTAGGAGGAAAGCAGTCTAGTAGAGACGCAATGTTCTTCCTTGTATCCCCTACTCCCTACTCCCTACTCCCTACTCCCTACTCCCTATTGCCTATTTCCTATGACCAAAACCTATCAAGCCACTGGAATTATTTTAAAAGGAATGCCACTAGGGGAGGCCGATCGCCTCTTGACGATTCTTTCGCCAGAATATGGCTTAATTCGGGCTGTAGCGCCAGGAGCAAGAAAGCACAAGTCGAGATTGCGAGGCAGAAGTGAATTATTTGTAGTCAATCAATGGCTGATTGTGAAAGGGCGATCCCTCGATAAAATTACTCAAGCAGAAACCTTAGAAACTTACCCCCGCTTGAGTCGCGATCTCGGAAGACTTGCTGCTAGTCAGTATTTAGCGGAGTTAGTTCTGTGCATGGCTTTGAGCGATCGACCCGAAAGAGAACTTTACGAATTGCTTGGCGAACATCTGCGCCGCCTCGAACAATCTTCAGACGATCGCAACATCCTCGCCTATCTCTCGCAAGCTGTTTTTCACCTATTGGCGATCGCGGGAATTGCCCCCGAAGTCCAACGCTGCTGTTTGACCCAAAAGGCGATCGCTCCCAATTTTAGCGATTCGCGCTGGCGAGTCGGGTTTAGCTTTGAAGGTGGCGGACTCGTTAATTTATCAACGCGAGAATCCTTCTCTCAGACCGCCAGCGAATCTTTAACCAATGCTGCTGAAATTTCGTTGCCCAAAATCGATACTAAGTTAGGCGCTTGTGAATTGAATATCCTACAACAATTAGGCAGCCAAGATTTACCTGCAATATCCGAACTTTCTTCTGAGGAAATGGCTTGGGTGAAAATAGAGCATTTGTTAAGAGATTACAGTAAATATCATTTTGGTCGTTCTTTTCGTTCTGCTAGCTTAGTTGATGCGCTATCTCCTTAGAATTTTAACTATCTACTTAAAATTTCTTTAAAAAAATGTAATGCAACTTTCCGAATCCGACTCAGATCAAAAAAAACTTACCGACGATCGACCGTCGCCTGCATCTATGGATCGCCGACCAGCTTACTCATCGCGTCAATCTGCCAATCAAGGGTTTGCCCCCGTACTAAGAAATCCCCGTTTTTTAATTCTTTGGGGAGGACAAATTTTTTCTCAGTTGGCTGATAAATTCTACCTCGTGTTGATGATTGCTCTAATTGAGAGCCATTTTACCGTACCTGGCAAGCCGATTAGCAGCAGTTGGGTATCGGCAATCATGATCTCAAACACGATTCCAGCGATGTTGTTAGGATCTTTGGCGGGAGTTTATGTGGATCGCTGGGTGAAAAAAGATGTCCTGGTGGTTTCTAATTTCATTCGAGGGGCCCTAGTTCTGATCGTACCGATCTTTTTGTGGCTTTCCCAAGGTCAGACATTTTTATTTTCGCTGCCATTAGGATTTATATTTTTACTAGCCATTACTTTTTTAGTTTCCAGCTTAACTCAGTTTTTTGCTCCAGCCGAACAAGCTACCCTCGCTTTAGCCGTCAAAAGTCGCCATCTTTTAGCCGCTAATTCTCTTAGCACGACAACGACGATGGCAGGATTGATCGTCGGTTTTGCGATCGGAGAACCTTTACTTGCTTTCGCAGATCGCCTGCTGGGAAATTTAGCTCAATCTTTAGATTTTGGCAAAGTTTTGGTAGTTGGAGGCGCTTATATTATTGCGGGCATAATCTTGCTGTTTCTGAGAACGCGAGAAAATGTAGAAGATTTATGCAAAGAGACTCCTCACGTTTTTGAAGATATATTAGATGGGATTCGCTATCTAAACACAAATCACCGCGTTCGTAATGCTTTAATTCAGTTAGTGATTCTCTTTTCGGTATTTGCAGCGCTGTCGGTTTTAGCGGTTCGCTTGGCAGATTCAATTCCAGGGATTAAAGCCTCTCAATTTGGAATTTTGCTAGCAGCAGGCGGCGTGGGACTAGCAATTAATGCTGCTATATTAGCTTATTGGGGTCAACGCTTTTCTAACACCCAATTGAGTTTGTGGGGTTCGATAGGGATGGCTATCTGTTTGGTTAGTTTGTCTTTCGTTACTAAAAGCTTATGGTTGGTTTTAGTTGCGATCGCCATGATGGGAGCATTTGCGGCTTTAGTAGGCGTTCCGATGCAGACAACGCTTCTAGCTGAAACACCTCCCGATATGCGAGGTAAAGTTTTCGGATTAGAAAATAATGCCGTCAATATTGCTTTATCATTACCTCTAGCCCTAGCTGCGATCGCAGAGGAGCATTTTGGTTTAAAAGCCGTTCTCATCGTTTTAGCGACCCTGGCTTTATTCGGAGGAATCCTCAGTTGGTATATTGCTCGTGTCGAATCGGTCAAGTCATCAAAAGTTGACAAATGAGAAGCTTAGTTGTCAGATATTGTTAATTAATAATTAACAACTTCAATTTTTCTTGAGATTGTCAACTGAATGCACATAACTTGGTTGGGAAAAAAATCCCCTTTTTGCGGAAATGTCACATACGGTCGCGAGGTTACTAACGCCCTGCTAGATAGAGGATATCAAGTTAGTTTCCTTCATTTTGCCCAAGAAGAATCAGAAGCTGACGACCAAGGCGGTTGGCCCAATTGTCCCGAAGTGGTTCTTCCGTTTTTTTATAAGTCTCAAATTTATACAATTCCAACGCCCAAATCGAGTAAAGTCTTAACCCAGGCACTCAAAAAGCTAAAACCCGATTTAGTACACGCTTCTCTAACGCTTTCTCCTTTAGATTTTCGCCTGCCAGAAATTTGCGAAGAATTAAATTTACCTTTGATTGCGACGTTTCATCCGCCCTTTGATAGCAAGTTGCGCAACCTCAAATCTAGTACCCAATTCCTGACTTACCAGCTTTACGCACCCTTTCTGGCAAATTACGATAAAATTATCATCTTTTCTAGACTCCAGCAACAGTTACTCGTCAAATTAGGCGTTCCTAAAAGCAAACTGGCAGTTATTCCTAATGGCGTTGACGTACTCAAATACTCTCCCGGAAGTCCAGATCTCAAAGCAAAATATAATGCCAAACGTTTATTTGTCTACCTCGGTCGTATTTCCACAGAAAAGAATATAGAAGCCCTTCTAAAAGCCTGGAAGCACTCTCATATGGGTTGGGATAGTAAGTTACTCATCGTGGGGGATGGCCCCCTTACCGCTTCGTTAAGACCCTTCTACAATGAAGAGTGTGGCATTAAGTGGCTGGGATTTGTAGCCGACGAACAAGAACGGATTCATATTTTGCGTGCGGCAGATGCGTTTATTCTACCTTCCTTGGTTGAAGGGTTATCTCTTTCTTTGTTAGAAGCAATGTCTTGTGGCGTAGCGTGTATCGCGACCGATGCAGGTGCGGATGGAGAAGTCTTAGAGGATGGTGCGGGAGTTATCGTTAAGACTCAAGGAGTCACAACTCAATTAAACACGCTTTTGCCGTTATTTCGCGACCATCCAGAAATTACTAAACTTTTAGGTCAAAAAGCCAGACAGCGAGTTTTAGATCGCTATACTCTTTCTCAAAATATTACTAGGCTCGAAAAACTTTAACGCTGAAGTTTTACAAAATAGGCAATCTCACTTAATTGAATTATGAATGATGAATGATAAATTATGAAAAATTTGGGTGGTAAAAATATTATTAAAATTTTTAAGGTTGCATGACTATTTCTCGGACAATTTGCCTTGGATTTATTGCTGTTATTGCTGTAGGAGCTTTACTACTAATCTTGCCATTTTCCACGAGCGATGGCAGTTGGACTAGCCCTATTGCTGCACTATTTATGGCAACCTCTGCCGTCTGCGTTACGGGGTTAAGTGTCATTCCCGATTTGGGAAACGATCTTTCTTTTTGGGGACAGTTAATTCTGGCACTGTTAGCACAAATTGGAGGATTAGGCTATATGACAATGACCACCTTTTTAATGTTATTAATCGGGCGAAAATTTGACCTTCAACAAAGATTTGCTATTCAAGAATCTTTCGATCGCCCTTTTTTGCAAGGCAGTCAAAATTTAATGCGATCGATCTTAGCAACGACGCTCATTTTTGAGATGACTGGCATGTTTTTAATGCTGATTGTCTTCGCGCAAGATTTTGGATTTCAAAAAGGACTTTGGTTTGCTATTTTTCATAGTATAAGTGCCTTTAATAATGCTGGATTTGGCTTGCTTCCCGATAACTTTATGCAATATCAATCTTCTTGGATTATTAATTTCACTGTCACCGGACTAATTATTTTTGGAGGAATTGGCTATCAAGTTATTATTGAAATCTATTTTTGGTTATTAAATAAACTGCAAAGAAACCCAAAAAAATTTGCTTTTTCACTAAATTTTAAAGTCGTTATCAGCACCACTATCGTTCTTCTTGTTGTAGGAACCGTGACAATTTTCTTGGCAGAACTCAACAATGAAAATACATTATTAACATTTAGTCTAAAAGATAAATTCTTAGCTGCCTGGTTTCAGTCTGTCACAACAAGAACGGCTGGTTTTAACACGATAAACATTGGTCAAATGACGATTGAAGGATTATTTCTTGTCATGATATTAATGTTTATCGGCGCAAGTCCTAGCGGTACGGGAGGAGGAGTCAAAACAACTACGCTGAGAATTATTAGCGGTTGTACTCGCTCGGTTTTGCGTGGCGATGAAGAAGTAATTTTATATCAAAGAAGAGTTCCGCCCCCTCTCATCTTAAAAGCCGTTGCCGTAATCTTTGGCTCGGCTTTAACTGTATTTTTAGCAACCATAACAATTTCTTTGATTGAAAGTAAAATTAGCGCCCTGCCAATTTTATTTGAGGTAATATCGGCCTTTGGAACCGTAGGATTATCGATGGGAAATACGGTAAATGCTGCTAGTCTTTCGTATGTTTTTTCGCCTTTATCACAATTGATAATTATCGCTGTTATGTATACTGGAAGGGTAGGTGTTATCCTTCTCATGGCTGCAATTGTAGGCGATCCTCGTCCGAGTTTTATTCAATATCCAGAAGAAAATTTGCTGGTAGGATAACAGCATTCAGAATCATTAACAATTAATGCCTTAAACAGAGAAGGACAAATGTATCAGCGTTCTATTAACTTATTAGGAAAATTACGTCACGAAAACCGTCAATTTGCAGTGATTGGTTTGGGGCGTTTCGGTCGAGCAGTGGCTCAGACATTGTGTAAGATGGGATATGATGTTTTGGGAACCGATCGCGATGAAAAAATCGTCGCTCAAGTCTTATCGGAAAGAATCGTCGCCAATGCCATTCAGATAGACTCTACCGAACCCACAGCCTTAAGAGAAGCAGGAATCTTTGAATTCGATACAGTAATCGTCGCGATCGGAAATTATATTCAAGAAAGTATTGTTACTACTCTGAATGTTAAAGAAGCTGGCGTTAATTATGTCGTTGCCAAAGCTTCATCAGAAATCCACGGTAGATTACTACAAAGAGTAGGTGCAGATCGCGTTGTTTTTCCAGAACATGAGGCGGGTTGCGATCTTGCTCGCACGTTAACTAAACCTGCTATTTTAGAACGCTTTGACCTCGATCCAGAGCATAGCATAGTAGAAATATTAGTACCTCAAGAATTTGATGGTAAAACTCTCGCAGAATTACAACTGCGCAATCGCTACGGATTAAATCTATTAGCAGTCGGAAAAGATGAAAAGTTTAAAATTAATCCCGCACCCCAGGAAAGGTTATCTAAAGGAATGATGATGGTAGTGATTGGCTGCAATAAAGATATTCAAAATTGCCAATTTAGCTAGGTTTTCATCATAAATCGCACCGCCTCCGAATTGACTCCGAGGCGGATTCATTAGCTAGATTTACAACTGCCTTCTAATGCTAATTGCGATGATTGTTACTGTAACGGATTCTCGCACCTGCCCACTGTAATTTTTCTTGTAGGGTTTGGTAAAAAGTATAGCTTTCTCGCAAAATGATAAACTTGGCAACGCAATTAGCCATACAAACGTTTACCCACTGTCCCGGCCAAATCGTCGTTGCTAGGGTTCCATCCGTCCAGAGTTTCGTATTCACTTCGTAATCGCCTAACGGCCAAATACTAACCACCGAACCCGCAGGAATGACAATCGGACGGCTAGAAAGACTGAGGGGACAAATTGGAGTTACTACAATCGCACTCATTCCCGGATGAACGATAGGGCCATTAGCAGAGGCAGTATAACACGTCGATCCCGTCGGTGTTGCGACTAATAACCCGTCTCCTTGATACTGATCGACGATCGCCCCATCGACTTCCATCTCTAAAATAGAAGTAGGCATTCTATCGATGCTTGCAGGTTTGACGCACATTTCGTTGAGGCAAAAAAAGCGATCGCTGACAGGTTCGGGATTGATGCGATTTCCTTCAAACAAGCGTGCTTCTAACATCATTCTCTGTTGTACGGCATAGCGATCCGATTCTAAACGATCCCATACTTGCTCGCTATCTTGGAATTCTTCGAGCGGTTCGGTTAGAAATCCTAAATGTCCCCCCACGTTGACGGCTAAAATAGGAATTCCTTCGGTGGCTAAATGCCTCGCTGCGGTTAAAACTGCGCCATCTCCTCCTAAGACTACTGCTAAATCGATTTTTGAGGTAGCAGAGGCAAGAAAGACGGGATAGGGATTATCCTTAAAACCGCTTGGTCCCATCAGAACCTTACAGTTGCGTGCTTCTAGCTGTCGAGCGCATTTTTCTGCCCAAGCTTTGCTTTGAGAGTCTCCGGCTTTATGGGCAATGATTACTTGTTTAAGCTCCACGCGATCGCTGTTATCTACTGTTTTAAGACTTATACATCATTATCGTATGTTTTTTAGTTTATCGAGCTAACAATGAAATAGTGAGAGAAAATAGAAAAAAAGAGATTAGATTGCGGAGTTGCATTAATGGCACTGACAGAATCAACCATGTTACCCCTCGGTACGAAAGCGCCAGACTTTCAGTTAGTAGATGTTGTTTCTGACAAGTTCGTTTCTTTAGAGACATTTGCCCATCAAGAAGCATTACTAGTAATGTTTATTTGCCAGCATTGCCCATTTGTTAAGCACGTTAAACGCGAATTAGCAAATCTAGGAAAAGACTATGCCAACGCAAAACTCGGTATCGTTGCTATTAGTGCTAATGATGTCGCGAATTATCCCGATGATTCGCCGCAAAACTTAAAAGCCATGGCCGAGGAACTCGCTTTGACTTATCCTATCTGCTACGACGAAAGCCAAGAAATTGCTAAAGCTTATACGGCTGCTTGTACGCCAGACTTTTTTCTCTTCGATGCCAATCGCCAGTTAGCCTATAGGGGTCAATTAGATGATAGCCGTCCCAGTAATAATATTCCTGTAACGGGTCGAGATTTACGCGCTGCTATTGATGGGATTTTGGCAGGGAATAAGCTCTCAAGCGTCCAAAAACCCAGTATTGGCTGCAATATTAAATGGAAACGCGGAAACGAACCGACTTATTATGGTTAATCGCAAGTTTTTTCTCAACGCAATCTATTGTTTAGCGATCGCGTTGGGAAAATGAAGAAAATCTTAAGCTCTTTGCAGTGAATTAAAGAAAAAAATAGATGTTCTTTGTTCGGGTACAATTACTTGAAATTACGTTCGATAAAAACTATTTTATTTTTCTTTTTGTGTTATAATCTCATGAATATTTTACTAGCAACAAATACCTGCTAAAGTGGCTTTTAAAATTGATTCCTTTCTAGAAAAGAATCAAGGATGAAAGCCGAGTTTTCTTAAGGAAAATTAAACGGTTAATCTTATTCAATCGAGCGACAAAACTAGTGACTACGCACGCACCCTTAAATACTCAAACCCTAGAGAAGTTGCCAACAGAGCCTCTCGATGCGAGACTTAATCGTCAAATGATAGCCATCCTTGACTTTGGCTCTCAATATTCAGAGCTAATCGCTCGTCGGATTCGCGAAACTCAAGTTTATTCAGAGGTGCTATCTTACCGCACCACTGCCGAACAATTGCGTCAATTAAGTCCTAAAGGCATTATTCTTTCTGGCGGGCCAAATTCAGTGTATGACGAAGGTGCGCCGCACTGCGATCGCGAAATTTGGCGCTTAGGAATTCCTATATTAGGAGTTTGCTATGGAATGCAATTGATGGTGCAGCAATTAGGCGGTAAAGTAGAACGCGCCAAACGCGGAGAATATGGAAAAGCCTCTCTGCATATAGACGATCCTATCGACTTGCTAACCAATGTAGAAGACGGCTCGACCATGTGGATGAGCCACGGTGATTCTTGCACTAAGTTGCCAGAAGGATTTGAAATTCTAGCTCATACAGATAATACGCCTTGTGCTGCGATTGGCGATCGCCACCAAAAAATCTTTGGCGTACAGTTTCACCCAGAGGTCGTCCATTCAGTCGGCGGACTCGCCACAATCCGCAATTTCGTCTATCATATCTGCGAATGCGAGCCAACCTGGACGACAGAGGCATTTGTTGAAGAAGCAATTCGGGAAATTCGAGCCAAAGTAGACGATAAACGAGTATTACTGGCACTTTCTGGGGGTGTAGATTCTTCTACCTTAGCCTTTTTGCTCCATCGTGCCATTGGAGATCGTCTCACTTGTATGTTTATCGATCAAGGCTTCATGAGAAAAGGCGAGCCAGAACGATTGATGCAGATTTTTGACGAACGGTTCCACATCAAAGTAGAATACGTCAACGCCAGAGAACGCTTTCTCAAGCAACTAGAAGGCGTTACCGACCCAGAAGAAAAACGCCGCCTGATCGGTCACGAATTCATTCAAGTTTTTGAAGAAGAATCCCAACGCCTCGGCCCCTTTGATTATCTGGCACAAGGAACGCTTTATCCAGATGTTATCGAATCCGCCGATAGCAATGTCGATCCCAAAACCGGAGAACGAATCGCTGTCAAAATCAAAAGCCATCATAATGTCGGCGGATTGCCAAAAAACCTTCGCTTCAAGCTGATCGAACCCTTACGCAAACTCTTTAAAGACGAAGTTCGTAAAGTCGCGCGTTCCATTGGTTTACCCGAAGAAATCATTCGCCGCCATCCTTTCCCAGGGCCGGGATTAGCTATTCGGATTATTGGTGAAGTGACCTCCGAACGGTTAAATATTCTCCGCGATGCCGATTTTGTCGTCCGCGATGAAATTACAAAATGTGGAATGTATCACGACTATTGGCAAGCATTTGCTGTTTTGCTTCCCGTTCGCAGCGTCGGCGTAATGGGAGATAAACGCACCTATGCGCATCCAATTGTCTTGCGCTTTATTACTAGCGAGGATGGAATGACGGCAGATTGGGCGCGAGTGCCTTACGATCTACTGGAAACTATCTCTAATCGCATGGTTAATGAAGTTAAAGGGGTCAATCGCGTGGTTTACGATATCACGTCTAAACCCCCTGGCACGATCGAATGGGAATGATTTAACATCCGTTGACGTTGGAATTATGTAACCGAGTGCGATTATCGCGATAATCGCACTCGGTTAATTGTGTTAAGTCATTATTAAATTTTAAGCAAACGCGATTTGATTTCTTCCCTGCTGCTTGGCGCTATACAAATTGCGATCGCTCTGCTCGATTAGCGCTTCCGGTGCAATCCCTTGAGTGGGAACTAAAGTTGAAATCCCTATACTGACTGAGACATAGGAACCGATTGACGAGCCAGTATGTTCTATCTGAAGATTGCGCACTTGCTCCTGAATCGCTTGGGCAACCAACATGCCTCCTTCTAGATCGGTATTTGGCATAACTATCGCAAACTCTTCCCCGCCGTAACGAGCTACCAGATCGCTAGACCGTCGCACAGCAAGACTAATCGCCCTGGCAACATCAGACAAACATTCATCTCCCCTTAAATGTCCATAGGTATCGTTAAAGCTTTTGAAGTAATCTATATCGCACAAAATTAGGGTAATCGGATGCCGTTCTCGGATGGCTCGCGTCCATTCTTGGTTAAGAAACTGGTCAAAGCAACGGCGATTGGCAATCCAAGTTAAGCCATCCAAATTGGCAAGTTTTTGTAACTCCTGATTCGCAACTTGAAGGGCCACCTCAGACATCTTTAGCAATTGCTGGTTCCGAATCGATTTATCCAGTAGTAAACTGATAATAATATTTAGAGAAATACCAACGATAAACAACACTCCAGTCAACTGATTGAGCGTTTTCTCGCCCTGCTGATATTCTAGTCGAGGTGCGCGTACAGATAAAATTTGAATGGGTTGGCGATCGCCATTTAAAGATAAATTTCTCCCATAATCCATTCCTTATCCAGCACGCGAATATCTGGGGAAATCTGGACAATGTTTGATATATTTGTTGCAATGTTGGATAGATTGCGATTAGACGACTTTACGGAAGAGATTGGGGTTAATTCTAGTTCGAGGTTGTTATATTTTTCCAACTGAGTCAGAAATTTTCCGTCAATAAAGAGTCCCATCAAAAATGTTCCTCGATGCGGCCCGGTGGCATCTCTAGTAAGAATTGGGCGAGAAACCACCAATAATGGTTTGTCTGTTGTTGGTATTATCGCTAAATTTCGACTATCTCTTAAAGCTAGGTTACAATCTTCTGGAAAGCTAATGAGTTGTCTGGCCCTAAGCAGGTCAGCACGGCTGGGTTCGGGCAGTGGTTTTAGCTGTTGCGATCGCCTATCTATCCAGTCTAAGTGAATGAAATTCCCTTTGCGATCTAACATGCCAAACACATCAATAATAGAAATCGCCATCCCTTCAAATGAGTAAGTATCGCGATAAAATGTGGGATGGCGTTCTTCCATGTAAACGTACATTTCTGTCCAGATCGTTTCTGCCTTAGCACTTGAGTCAAGCATTTCTACTAGTTGGACGAATCTATCAGCTACGCGAACCAACTTCTTCTGCATGATTTCCTGCTCCAGCCATGCGAAGCGTTGCAGAATAGGTTGGCGAATTCCTATTGCAATCCCTAACAACAGAATTATGAAACTGGCGTTACTGAGTAGTAATACTTTGAGTCGAAGATTCAAGGATTTGACAAAAAACATAACATATAGCTTTCAATAGCAAGCATACCCATAAAAGTAACCATGTAAAATAAATTACATACTAAATAATGGAAACAACAGACAGCCCAAGAATTACAAAATAAATGATGTGTAATTAGTTTTTTCAATTGCAGATCGAGAAAAGCATAATTATCGAATGTCTAACCTAAAAGACGATCGCCAGCTTTGCGATCGCACTCAAAATACTCAATACGCTCAAGTATCATAGAAGATAGTACGACTAATCGATCGACGCAAAGCACAAAAAGATTTACTTGTATGGTTAACGATCCAAAGCCTATCAAGCTTCCTCACACCAGCGAATCCGAATCCTTACAAAAAATTCGCCACACGGCCTCTCACATCATGGCAATGGCGGTGCAGAAGCTATTTCCCAAAGCGCAGGTGACTATCGGCCCTTGGACGGAGACAGGATTTTACTACGATTTCGATCTCACAGAACCTTTTGCGGAAAAGGATCTCAAGGCGATTAAGAAAGAGATGATTAAAATCGTTAACCGAAACTTACCAGTTATTCGCGAAGAAATCTCGCGAGAAGAAGCCGAACGCCGCATCAAAGCGATTAACGAACCTTACAAACTAGAAATTCTTGCAGGGATTAAGGAACCAATTACTATCTATCATTTGGGCGACCAATGGTGGGATCTTTGTGCGGGACCTCATCTTGAGAGTACCTCACAAATTAATCCTAAAGCGATCGAACTCGAAAGCGTTGCGGGAGCTTATTGGCGCGGAGATTCAAGCAAAGCGCAATTGCAGCGCATTTATGGAACTGCTTGGGAAACCCCAGAACAGCTTGAAGAATACAAGCGGCGCAAAGAAGAAGCCATGCGGCGCGACCACCGCAAATTAGGCAAGGAATTAGGTTTATTTGTCTTTTCCGACCTTGTAGGCCCTGGTTTGCCTTTGTGGACTCCCAAAGGAACTGTTTTGCGGAGTATTTTAGAAGATTTCCTCAAGCAGGAACAGATTCAACGCGGTTATTTACCCGTGGTTACTCCCCATATCGGGAGAGTAGATTTATTCAAAGCGTCTGGACACTGGCAAAAATATAAAGATGACCTGTTTCCTATGATGGCGGAAGACGAGGAAGCCGCAGCACACGAGCAAGGTTTTGTCCTCAAAGCGATGAATTGTCCCTTCCACGTTCAAATTTATAAAAGCGATTTGCGTTCTTATCGAGAATTGCCAATGCGTTTGGCAGAATTTGGAACGGTGTATCGTTACGAACAATCGGGAGAATTGGGAGGACTCACCAGAGTACGCGGCTTTACCCAAGATGACGCTCACTTATTTGTTACCCCAGAACAACTCGACGAGGAATTTCTCAAAGTTGTAGATTTGATTTTGTCTACAATTAAAGCATTGAAACTCGATAAGAATTTCAAAGCGCGACTGAGTTTTCGCGACCCAGATAGCGATAAGTATATCGGTTCTGATGACGCTTGGAATAAAGCAGAAAATGCGATTCGTCGAGCGGTTGAAACCTTGGGGATGTCTCATTTTGAAGGAATTGGGGAAGCGGCTTTTTACGGGCCAAAACTCGATTTCATCGTCAATGATGCCCTAGAACGCGAGTGGCAATTAGGAACGGTTCAAGTCGATTACAATTTACCCGAACGATTCGATTTAGAATATGTGGCGGAAGATGGTTCGCGCAAGCGTCCGGTCATGATTCACCGCGCGCCTTTTGGTTCGCTCGAACGTCTGATTGGTATACTAATTGAAGAATATGCGGGAGATTTTCCTTTGTGGCTAGCACCCGAACAAGTCCGCATCTTACCCGTGAGCGACCCACAATTAGATTATGTTAAAGAAGTAGCAACCAAAATGCGCTCGCAAGGAATTCGTGCCGAAGCCGATACTAGCGGCGAACGTCTCGCCAAAATGATTCGCAATGCCGAAAAGCAAAAAATCCCTGTCATGGCAGTCGTCGGCGCGAAAGAAGTCGAAGCTAATTCCTTAAATATTCGCACCCGCGCTTCTGGGGAATTAGGCGAAATCCCCGTTACAACCGTTATAGAAAAGATGGTAGCAGCTATTCGCGATCGCGCTGATTTTTAAGTAGAGACGCGAAATTTCGCGTCTTTACAGGAGTTCAGGAGTTCAGTAGTCAGGAGGAAATCTTAATTTTGGATCTCGGTTGAACTTTGAACTCTTTGTCCCCCTTGTCTTCAAGAGTCTCCCCTACTACCTCATACGAGATGGCGGCATTCGCTTATTATTTGGTAGAGAACGAAGCAGCGATTTTTGAGTAGCATCTTGTTCGATATAAAAATCGTTATAGGCGCGGAGTCCGTGTTCGCTAATATCTAATCCTTTAACTTCCGAATCGAACGAAACCCTCAAACCCACGACTACTGCTATCCACGACCAAGCTAGCCAACTTAAAATTATCGTCACTAAACTGACAGCAGCAATGCCTAATAATTGTACGAACAGTTGCCTTAGACCTGCAAAACCGCCTCCAACTAGCAAGCCTCTGGCTGGCCCTTCTTCATAAAGAATAAAATTAACATTCAGGTTAACATTCGGTCCCAGTGCAAAAAGAGCAACAGCAAGCGTTCCCCAGATTCCGCCAACTAGATGCACAGAAATCGCACCTACAGGGTCGTCGATTTCTAATTTGTCAAAAAAGTCTACAGCAAAAACCACTACTACACCAGCCACTAAACCGATAAAACCAGCCCAACCGATAGTCACAAAACGACAAGAAGCAGTAATGCCGACTAAACCCGATAAAATCCCGTTAATTATCACCGATAAGTCTGGCTTGCCAAAATACCACCACGAAGTTAAAGTAGCAGCAATTCCACCCATCGCCGCCGCCATATTCGTTACCAGGAGAATATGTGTAATAACGGTAGGGTCGGCTTTCAAAGTAGAACCTGGATTAAAGCCAAACCAGCCCAACCAAAGGATAAAACATCCCAACGTTGCCGTTGTTAGGTTGTGACCGGGTAATGCTAACGATTCGCCATTTTTATATTTACCGATGCGCGGCCCTAACAAAACTGCACCGACTAAAGAAGCCCAACCGCCTACTGAGTGAACGACAGTAGAACCCGCAAAATCCCAAAAACCTAATTTTTGCAACCAACCTCCGCCCCATATCCAATGTCCGCTAATTGGGTAGCAAATGCCAGCTAAAAATAAGCTAAATAAGAAAAAAGCGACAAACTTAACTCGTTCGGCAACTGCCCCAGAAACGATAGTCGCTGCGGTTCCTGCAAAGACTAATTGAAAGAAAAATTTAGCTTGTAAGGGGATTGCTGTCGAAGCAAGAGAATTATACGTGCCTTGATAGGCAACTCCCGTACTCGGACTATTATCTGCACCGCCTAAGAAAAATCCACTCGTTCCCAATATGGGGTTGCCATCGCCAAACATTAGACCAAATCCTATCGACCAAAAGGCAACAGTCGATAGGGCAAAAACGATTAAATTTTTAGTCAAAATGTTGACAGTATTTTTTTGACGGCAAAAACCAGACTCTAGCATGGCAAACCCAGCATTCATAAAGAAGACTAGGCAAGCGGTAAAGATTACCCACAAAGTATTGGCGACGACTTGGAACTCTTGCTTTACTGCATCTAATTGTGCAGTATCTAGCAATTGTGCCATTGCCTCTGGCATACTAACCAACCAGAGCAACATTGTTAGCAGCAGACAAGTTTGCCAGTTTTTCGGTAAATAGTTATTTAAACGTTTCAAGTTGCATCATTGTTATGTAGATAGGCAAAACCAGCTTAACTCAAACTAGTTCCATGAGTGGATGTGCGATCGCCCGAAAAGCCACAGTAGCAAAAACTTTAAATAGTCTTAAAAGACTTGGTTATCCATACATTATACATAACTGGATAGCTGGGCGAGCGTAATTAAATGCAAAATGTAGGCAATGTCTCAAATCTTATAATCTTTATCGAGAGCTTGTTTTATGCTTTATTGCCAATAAAAAATTGTAATTTTATTATTCTCTAATTTATTTAGATGCAGCAGTTATTAAAGTGCGATCGCGCTACTCGTCATCAGTGAATTTTTTATCGGCAACTATGAAATTTTGTAAATTTAATCTGTAAATTGTGTTGGCGCTTTTGTAATGCTCAAAATATAGCGTTACTCATAATTACTAACTGCTTTAAGAGAACTAGCAATTCTCAGTTAGGTAAAGTACATTATTTTTTCCCGTTCCCTGTTCCCAAAACTTTACCTCATAGCTTTCAAAAACGCTATAACAAGTCTTGCTAACTTAAGATCCTAAACTTCGGTTGTCAAAACTCAGTTGGAGAAGTAAAATGCCAGTCACTAGTAATAAAAATATAAACCCCAAGAAATATCAATGGAGTTTATGCCATTTAAACAACTCAACTCCAGTTTCTTGCTCATTGTTATATAACTATTCTTTTCCCTATCCCAATTAAATCAACCTTTTTTGCTAATTTGAAACAGCAAAATCTAAATGGCATTGATTCAATCGAAATAACTAAAACTGACAACTAAAGTCGCCAAATAAAAAAAATAGTTTCGTTGCATAAAAAACAAAACGCTCTCCCAAGTAAGAACTAGAGTGGCAAAATTCTAGATTTTCCTATCTCTCACGAACAACGTTTGAGAGAGAGTTCTAGTTGACCTTAGAAAAATCGTAAGGAGTTGACAGGAGCGATGAAAAAATCTTTAAATCGACGAATCTCAAGCTCGTTTAAAGGGATTTGACTATGAATCGGTATTCACCTACGCGAGAAACAGAGGCTTCACTCGTCTTGCCATTTCTTCTACAGTTCTCTAATGGCGATCTTCAGACAATAGAATTACTTTCAGATTTAGAGCATAATTTTAAGCTCGAACAATTTCAATTAGGCGAGTTAGCGTTTAGCTTACCAAATCCCTTAGAAAAGACTGTTCCTAACGAACAAAATAACGAATCATTTTATCTAATTTGTCAGGGACGAATTAGGCTACTGAGTTTCGATCCCGAAAAACAGCGAGACGTACCGACTCAGTTACTCTGTGAAGGAGAAACCTTTGGAGGAGACGCTTTATTTACTCAAACAAGCTTACCTTACAAGGCGATCGCGGCAACCGATTCAACTTGTGTCGCTCGTATTTCGACTCAACAGCTACAATCGCATCTCGAACGACTAAGCGAACTGAAAGACAACTGGTGCGACGAAGCTAAAAAGCGTCAGGCACTCATCTTTTTAAAAACCATTAGCGAATGGCGATCGCACTCTAGTCACCGATTGCAAAATCTCGTACCTTATTTAAACGAAAAAAAGATTGCTGCTGGCGAATCTCTCGCACGAGTCACCCCTAGCGATGCAGGTCATTTCTGGCTCATCAACGGTCGAATTGACAATCCAACTTTAGTTCCAGGTAAGGCTTGGGGATATCCAGACGCTACCCCAGAAAATGCACTAGCACAAACAGATTTATGGGTTTACTATTTATCTCGCCAGGACTGGGAAACCGCGATCGCCTTTCTAGAAGGAAAACCTACTGCTCCATCTTCTGTTCGTCCTTCCCTCTCCCCGCCTCCCCCTCTCCAAATCTTCCAGCCACTAGTGGCTTGTCAAATGAAAATAGACGGGTTGAGTGTATTGTAATCGCCTGTCAATCGAGTCGAATGTGTCTGCCCACTGCCCACTGCCTACTGCCTTTATGAAACAAAAAGTTGGTAAACGAATTATTGATAATGGAGGAAATAAACTTTCCCTAACACCTCTTGAAGATGCATTTGCTCCTTTTACAATGTTGCAAATAAATCTCCAAGGACGCTCTATTGGTGCTTATCTTCTGCGTAAAGGTGTTGATAATTTCCTAATTCAATTTGGATTTGAATGTGCGGGTATTCACTCCACATTACGCAACGAACAAATTGACCCGGTGTTTGATGCGATTGAATCAGGATTGAAAGATTTACCTGATGGAGAACGTTTAACAATCCATTTAAGTTCATTTACCAATGATAATTTGAGGCAACAACAACTCAAAGATTTGAGCAATATTTCTCCCAACAAAGAACTGCAATATTTATTAATGGGGGAACGATGTAGAACGCAACAATTAACAAACCAAGGAGTTCGCAAACCGAAAACATTACGGCTCTATTGCACATATACCGTTGAGACTTCGAGTACGGGAACGACAGACGCGATCGAAAAAGTTCTCTCGAAATTAGAACGTTCGTGGAAGTCGTTTACCGGAGAAATCAACGAACTTCAATTTGTCGCGATCGAGCGACTTTTACACTCAGCTTTCACTGACGGATTTCAATTATGGGAGCAATTACTGTCGAACAAAATGGGGCTAGATATCCACCCTTTGAATGCCGAAAATCTCTGGGAGCATCTCTGGTATCGGTTCAATCAAACATCACCCCGTCCGATTCCCCAACTTTTGACTATCGAGGAAGATGGATTGCATGAGGAAATTTTCTCTGATGTTTCCCCTGCATCGCTTTTGATGGAGTCTGAGTCATCCATTCCCATCGCCGATCGTCGTTGGGTGCATCTCCAAGAAAAGTACATTGCAGCGTTGACTTTTGCCGATAAACCGGGTGGTTGGATTGATAAGGAACGACAACTTCGCTATTTTGTGGGGAGGTTTTATCAAGGGAAAAGAATTTACGACACCGAGATTTACTGTCAGTTGATGCGGGCTAATGAGACGTTGGTAAAAACCAATATGCAAACGTTTAACTAAACAAGCAAATACATCAGTTGCGATCGCACAAGACAAGAACTCAGTTGACGTAAAATCTCTACTCAATATCAAAAAGTCTGTTGCTGCTCAAGAAGAACTTTATGAAGGTGCTGTTCCCATTCATACAGCGACAGTATTTTTGGTACATCGTAAAACCCGCGAACAATTAGATGAAGCTTGTCGTTATCTCCAATCCTGCTTTCTTCGTCCAGCTTGGGTTGTACGCGAAACCGAATATCCCTGGCGAATCTGGTTACAAACTTTACCAATAGTTTGGGAACGCTTAATGACTGCACCTTTTAATCGAAGGTTGGTTTATTTAAGTGGCGAAGTGCCGGGATTGATGCCTTTGGTGCGAACCAAAGCTGGGGATAGTAACGGTTTCGAGTTAATTGCAGAAGAAGGAGGAACACCAGTATTTCTAGATTTGTACAGCCAACACAAGAATCTGGGATTATTTGCTACCACTCGTGCGGGTAAAAGTGTTCTCGCATCTGGTATTCTGACACAGGCTTTAGCACAGGGAATGCCCGTTGTTGCGATGGATTATCCCAAACCAGATGGAACCAGCACTTTTACCGACTACACCCGATTTATGGGAGCAGATGGTGCATATTTTGACATTGGTAAGGAATCGAGCAATTTGTTTGAGTTGCCTAATTTGCGAGATTTACCATCAAAGTTGCAGCAAGAAAGGTTTGAGGATTACAAAGATTTTCTTGCAAATGCAATCTTGGCAATGGTTTCGGGGAATCATCGGGGTGAATCTCAAGTGTTGACGGATGCGATAAGGTCAATTATCGCTTTGGCTTTGAAGGCGTTTTTTGGGGAGAATTGATTCGCGATCGCGTATGCATCAGCTTACATAAATGGTTTTGGTTCTGACGAATGGCAGGTAATGCCTACACTGCATGACTTTCTCGGTTTTTGCTCCCACGAACGATTGCGATTGGATTCCTTGACTGGGGGATACCAAAGCTGCTTTGGAAACGATTAGGTTACGTCTAAGGTTTTGGCTTTCAAGTCGAGTTGGGCAAGCTTTGGCACAACCTTCTACCTTTCGTAGCGACGCTCGACTTTTAATCTTTGCGTTGCGAAACCTTTCTAATGACGAAGATGCAGCAATCTTGAGTTTGAGTGCTTACAGTGCGGCATTACGTAGGGCATTGGCTGCTCCTGCGAGTATCTTTTTATCGACGAAAGTCCGATATTGTTTGAATTTGATGCGATCGCATCTCTAGTTGGTAGGTTGTGTGCAAATGGTGCAAAAGCTGGAATTAGGGTTATTTTATCAGCACAAGAACCCAGATACGATTGCAAAATCTCCATCTGGTTCCAAGATTTTCCAAAATCTGACTAACCCGCTTGATTGGGAGGATTCAACCAACTGCCGTGGATAGTTTTACGAGCATTTTGAAATATCCCCAAAAGATTATTTCTCGAAATGCTACAGAAAGTTTTTTCCCAAAAAAGGAGGGTTTTTACTCACAATGGTTGCTGGATGATAACGGAATATTTACTTTCTCCCGTTATTATCCAGCTTTTAATTTATTAGCAGTTGTTGTAAATAATCCCAAAGAGCAAGAACAGAGGACATTAGCCCTATCGAAATATCCCGATAAATTTGTTGCAATTACAGCATTTTCTAAACAGTTGATGGAAGCTAGTTGAAAGAGGAAAATAATTATGAATAAAAAACATTGCAAAAAATATTTACACAGCAATGCAAATTGCTTATAAAACATTTGTTTAAGTATTTAAAATCCGTCCCCTCGAATGTGGAAATTACATAGGAAATGGATAGTTTATTGCAATTAACGTATCCGATTCTATAATCAT
>JAAUUT010000107.1 GCA_012031035.1 Candidatus Altimarinota bacterium
ACGCGAAACTTAAATGCTTTGATTTAAACAAACATTCAACTCAGTTAAGGACTGAATTTGAGTTTGTTAAGAACTTGAACTCAATGGCAGTTCAAGCTTCTTCCGAAAGAGCTTGGGAAGCTATCTCAAGCTTTTTTCTCAGACTTAATGTAAGCAACAATTGTAACTTAATTTAGATTTAACTATACATTTTTTTAGTTGGCGATCGCATAATTCAACTCAACAACTAATCTAAAATTATACGATTAAAAATTCATAGGTTAAACTAGAATTTCCTTGCTTCCTCAAGTCTACCTATGGAGATAGAAACAGCATTAACCTTAGCAGATACAGTAATTTTTACTCGAACGGGAAAACACCTCAACGATCTTCAAACTACAATCTTAAAACAAGTTTGGCAAGGAAAAAAGTATCTAGAAATTGCCGATTTTTATGGCTGTACTGAAGGGCACGTAAAGGATATTGCTTATTTATTTTGGAAACTTCTTTCGGAAGCTTTTGGAGAAAAAGTTACAAAAACTAATTTTCGGTCTGTTTTTAAAAGATATTTAGAGTCTGAAAAACCAACATTTTTTGTTGCTAATTTAGCTTCAAATACAAGTAATTTTGTAGGTCGGGAAAAGGCGATCGCTCATCTCGATACGCTTGTCGAACGAGGAAATAAAATTATTATCATTCAAGGCGAAGGTGGAATTGGCAAAACAACTCTCGCTCAACAATACTTACAAAGCAAAGGATATGAGTCAATTTTAGAAGTTTTAATGGCGAAGGAAAGTCAGAATATTATTTCAGTAGAAAGTGTTGTTGAAGAATGGTTGAAACGCGATTTTAATGAGGAACCAGGACGCGAATTTGGCGTTAGTTTGGGACGGCTAAAGCGATATTTAGAATCTCATACTATTGGAATTTTAATTGATAATTTAGAGCCTGCTTTAGATCGATTTGGAAAGTTTGTTACTTTTCATCGTCGCTATGTAGAATTATTACGAGTATTAGCAGATGTAAAAGTTAAATCGGTCACATTAATTACTAGTCGCGATCGCCTGTGCGAGTCCGATCTTGCTTTGTCTCATTATCGTTTACTTGGATTGGATGAAAAAGCTTGGAAAACATTTTTCGATTTTCACCATATCAATTCTTATTTGCCAACGCTAAAAAGTATACATAAAATTTATGGGGGTAATGCTAAAGCAATGGAAATTATTTGTGGCGTTATCCAAGAAGATTTTGAAGGCGATATTAATGCTTATTGGCAAGAGAATGAAGGCAATCCTTTAGGAGAAACCGACTTAAAAAACTTAGTTTCTAGTCAATTTGACCGCCTACAAACTTTAGATAGAGATGCTTATCGATTGCTCTATCGTTTAGGATGTTATCGCTATCAGGATATTTCTACAATTTCTACCCAGGGATTATTATCTTTATTATGGGATGTTGAAGAGGACAAACAAAGAACAATTATTGAATCTCTGAAAAATCGTTCTTTAATTGAATATTCTAATGGAAAATATTATCTTCATCCGGTCATTCGTGCAGAAGCAATTCACCGCTTAAAAACAAGTGAAGAATGGGAGCTTGCTAACAGCAAAGCTGCTGAATTTTGGACAAATAGCGTTAAGAAAATTATTAATTTAGAAGAGGCTCTGACTGCTTTAGAAGCCTATTATCATTATATTGGAATTGATGATTGCGATCGCGCTGCTCAAGTCATTCTCAAAAGCAGAGACAATCAGTGGGGACAGTTTTTACCGTTAGGTAGTACCCTTTATCGCATGGGTTTATTACAGCCAGTCTTGGCAACAATTACTCACATTATCCATAAAGTTAATTCTCCTCATCATTTGAGTGAGTTATATAATATTCTAGGCGATTTATATTGGATAACTGGAAAAATCGATCCCGCGATCGCATCACAAGAAAAGACTATCAATCTCGCCACTCAATGCTTGCTTCAACTAAAATTAACGCCAGAAAATAAACATACTTTTTATTATCTGAAAATGTTAGAAATTGATTCGAGGTTGAGTATTGGACTCTATAAAATCGATCTTTGGGAACTACAAGAAGCAGCCAACTTATTCGAGGATGTTATCAAACAAACGGCTAATACACTTCATTATCGCTGGGGACAAAAAGCTTCTGTTTGTTTAGCACTAGTTTATTCTTATTTAGGGTTAAAACAGGAAGCTTTAACTCATGCCGATCGCATCTACAAAATGATTGTAAATGATGGTTTATTAGAACATCCCGGACGATTTGCTTATTTCATGCAAATTATCGGTCAAACTTACTTCAATTTAGGAGAAATTGAAAAATCCGAGCAAATGTATCGACGAGCGATCGCGTTTTCTGACGAGAGTCATTATCTACAAATAAAAGGAAAATCGTTAATTGGGTTAGCAGAAATAGAGCGCAAACGAGAAGCCTTTGAATTCGCGATCGCTCGTCATTGCGAAGCCATTGAACTATTAAAAACAATTGGAGCTAAATGCGATCTTGCTGAAGCTTATTTTCAGTTGGGATTGACGTATCAAAAGCTTAGAGAATTGCAAAAAACTCAGATAAATTTTGAGAAAGCAATACAACTTTTTACTGAGATAAAAGCACCCAAACAAGTCGAAAAAGTACGAATGGCAAAGCAAGAATTCAGTTAAAAAAATAGATGACTCTCAGGCTGAATATTAATCTCCATTGGTACGGCTTGAGGTTCGGCTGACAGTGCAAACCAAATTGCTTCGACTGCTGTTTGCGGGCTTAACATTTTGCGGCGATCCACTTTCAGGCTAACATTATCCCAAAATGGCGTATCTACCCCACCAAAATAAAAGAGCGTAATTTTAATACCATAACGTTTTAACTCTTCTGCCATGCACTTACTCAAACCTACTAACCCATATTTAGACGCGCAATAAGCAGAAGCCATTGCCATTGGATGTTTGCCAAGAATTCCAATAACATTGCAAATATGACCGCTTTGCTTATCTTTCATGTAGTTAGCGGCAGCTTGCATCGTATAAAAGCTTCCTTTGAGGTTAAGATCGAGCATTGTTTCTAAATCTTCGGGAGTAATCTTGTTGTATTGCTTCATGACTCCCGCACCCGCTGCATTGACAAGAACATCAATTTGACCAAAATTCGCCACCGTTTTTTCCATCAAG
This sequence comes from Candidatus Altimarinota bacterium, assembly GCA_012031035.1. Classification (GTDB taxonomy): domain Bacteria; phylum Cyanobacteriota; class Cyanobacteriia; order Cyanobacteriales; family Microcystaceae; genus Hydrococcus. The sequence continues at coordinate 3,159 of JAAUUT010000107.1, forward strand.
GTTTCAACTTGATGAGGATTGGTGATATCTGTCGGGACACTTAGTATAGAACCCGTAACAGAGAGTTTTGATGCTAAATCGTCTAATTTTTGACTTTTTTTAGTAACCAAAACCAAATTTGCTCCAGTCGGTGCAAGCTTTTGCGCCAATGTCGAACCAATTCCACCTGTAGCACCTACAATAACAACGGTTTTATTTTGCATATTCGTTCATATTTCTTTACATTTTTTATTGTAAAGGTGATTCTGCTCCGCGTACCGCTTTTCATGCGATCGCGTTTAGAGGGATACGCCACAAGAAACTATTCATTCTGAGGATACTTTTCCCACAAATTCGTGAGTTGCCGCAAACTCTGATATTCCCCATTGCCTAAAATTAAATGGTCTAAGAGTGGAATACTTAAATATTGCGCCCCTTGTAATAACTGTTCGGTTAATTGAAGATCTGCGTCGCTTGGTTCTAAATTGCCAGAAGGATGATTGTGAGCCACAATCAACTTAGTCGCCCCTTGTTTGATAACTTCGCGAAAAATTTCTCTGGGATGAACTAAGGTTTCGGTTGCCGTTCCGATAGTAACAACTTTCGTCCCGATGATGCGGTTTTTGACATCTAATAAAACTACGGCAAATCGTTCTTGTTGCTGCCACATCAGATCGAGACTAACAGCAGAAGCGGCACTTGAAGGACTATCAACCGTTACTCGTTCCATCGGTCGTATTTGAAACGCTCTCTTTCCGATCTCGACAGCGGCTAAAATAGTAGTAGCCTTGGCCGGCCCAATTCCTGGAATTGCCATCAATTCTTGAGGGCTAATTTCTCTTAAGACATCGAGTGGTTCGCGCTTGTGTTGGCCTAATTCTTGTAATATGTGTTGTCCTAGTCCAACGGCTGAAAGTTTTCCTTTTCCTTGACCTGTAGCAAGTAAAATAGCTAATAGTTCGGCAGTCGATAGAGTTTTAGCACCCAAGCTGAGGAGTCGTTCGCGGGGACGTTCGCTAGTAGGAATATCGGCAATTCTGAGACTATAAATCATTTAATCTTATAATTAGGGCTTTAGGTGGGTTTGGTAGCCTCAGATTTAATCTTAGGTTAAACGATTGCTCGATTCCTACCGTGAAATTCTCGATCCCAACTAGCAGTGTTAAATTTTTTTACGTATAATTTCTTACTTAAATGTAGAAAAATTGAGCGTTGTCTTGAGCTTGAGCAAAAATCTCCAGATTGATAAAAGAGGACTTTGGTACAGATTGCTAAAATTTGGGAATAACTATATAAAAATTACAGTCTCCAGACGTAATGAAATTTTTAGTAGTCTCCGAATAAAACAAATTTATAGGATCTACTTGTCGATCGCCCCAGGGAGCAAATAGTTTTCATGGAAAATTCTGTGGCAACGATTCAATGTTCAAACCCCAATTGTCAGGCACTAAACCCCCTGACCGTTAAAATCTGCCACAAATGCCGCACGCCGTTAATCAAACGCTATTTATGGTCGATTGGCGATTGGCTAAGTGCCTATCGAGTGGGAGAATTAATTGGCGATCGCTATCTCTTAAAAACCCCTAAAATTGTCCTCGATACTCAACCCGCTTTACCGCCGCTAACGCCAGAAGAAGTTCCCGATGCGATTGTTCCCTATCTCAAGCTTCTTCCCTACCGACTCCACATTCCCCTGGTTTACGGCTATCTTCCCAGTCCAGACGAACAACTCGACCTCAATATTTGGTTCCTCGAATACGGAACCGTCCCAACCAATGAGTCGGGAGAGTTAAAATATCCCAAACTGTTTCCCCAACTAACCGAGCTTTGGCAACAAGCAAGCAACCTGCGACAATTAAACTGGTTGTGGCAAATGGCGCGTCTTTGGGAACCATTCCATAGTAAAGGCGTAGCTTCTAGTTTGCTCGAACCATCTCTATTGACGGTAAATGGTTCTTCTATCCAGTTACTAGAATTAAAATTCGATGAGGAACGAAAGCCTAGCTTACAACAGTTGGGGCAATTGTGGTCGCAATGGCTAGATCGAGCCTCGCCACAGTTAAGCGAGTATTTACAACACCTTTGCCAGCATTTAGAACAAGGAAAAATCGAGCGATCCGAACAGCTTTTGACGCTTCTAGAAGATGCGATCGCCCAATCAGATCGCGTCTATGAAAGAACTTATCAGATTTATACTCGTACAGATGCCGGTCCAACTCGCGACCACAACGAAGATGCTTGCTATCCCTATGAAAACGAACTCGTAAAAATAAACGGTCAAGAAAAAGCACTAGCGATCGTTTGCGATGGGATTGGCGGACAAGAAGGCGGCGAGATTGCTTCTCAACTAGCAATAGATAGCTTGCGCGAAGAAATCGCTCGTATTGAAATAGAAGAAGACAAATCTCAACCTCAATGCTATCTTGAGGCGATTGAATCGGCTATCTGCACGACCAACGATCTAATTAGCAAGCGCAATGACAGCGAAAATCGTCAAGAAAGACAGCGCATGGGAACGACGTTGGTGATGAGTTTAGCTTGCGATCGCGACATTTATCTCGCTCACATCGGAGATTCGCGCATTTATTGGATAACCCCGACGAGTTGTCAGCAAGCAACCGTTGACGACGATTTAGCTTCAAGAGAAGTCCGATTGGGCTATCTACTTTATCGAGAAGCAATACAATATCCCAATGCTGGGGCACTAGTACAAGCATTAGGCATGAATTCCTCGTCTTCTCTCCATCCCACCGTGCAACGTTTTATTGTAGATGAGGACTGCGTTTTCTTGCTTTGTTCCGATGGATTGAGCGATTTCGATCGCGTCGATCAATATTGGGAAAGCGAAATCGTACCGATTGTAAATCGGACAAAAGATGTGACAGAAGTAGGCAAACGCTTGTTAGAAATTGCCAACACCAGAAACGGTCACGATAACGTGACGATCGCTTTGGTTTACTGTCAAGTAAAACTAAAAGAAGGGGTTGAATTACCTACAATTGTTTATCCTGAAATAGATGTTAGCGATGTTCCATCGCCCACCTTACTTTTATTGGAAGATGAGGAAGAAATTCAGAAAGAAGAAGAAGATACCGTTTTAATGGGCACATCTGCTAAATCGGAATCTTATCCAGAAAAAACTTCTCAGCGATCGCCATTTTCTCCTGTTCTTCTCTCAGTTGTTGCTCTTGGCGCGTTGGCATTGGGTGGAGGCTATTGGTTATGGCAAAAGAACATCCAATCTCAAGATAGTAACCCGCCAACTCTCTCTGCTTTAGTTGAAGGAGACGCGATCGAAACGTTAACGCCAATTTCGCTCCAAGCAAGCCAAACTGAGGTAGATCGAAGTCTGCAAGTGCCTGCGGGCATTATTCTCAAAGTCGTATCTACTAATTCAAATTCGCTAGAATTGCGAACTTGTCAAATTTCTCAAAATGTGAATTCCAATCCAGAAGAGAAAAAAAGACCAGGTGCAATTGCGTTAGGACAACAAGGATGGATAGACCGCGAAAAGCTAGCTTTATCGGTGGTTACAAAATTACCTTCAGCCGATGAAGTAGATTGTTCGGTTGTCGAGTCTCCACAACCGATTATTCCCCCAAAGTCTCCTTCTCCAGAAACTGATAACTAAACAAGGCGATCGCACCAGAAATTGAGTGAAAAATATTAAGAATAATCACTATGCACATGATTTGCTTTTTATCAAGGTGGTTACTAAATTCAGAATTTAAGCTTCAAAATTTAGAATTCATAGGAAACTCTATGTAACAATACTTTCATTAGCTAAATCACTACAAAATCGGTAATGTCTGTCAGGGAATCTCCCTGCCTTAGTCTGGCGATCGCTCGTTTGACCGCAGCAGGAACCGAAAATTTTGCTACTTGGGTCACACAATCTCCCCTACCGGGAGGTTACGTTCACTATGATACGATTTGGTCAAAAACGCTAACGCAAAAGTGGCTCGCTTGGCAAGAAATGTTTTCGCTACAAAGCGAACTTCATCTTCCCATCATTCATACAAATAGCGCTAATCCGCTTGAGCCGATTAAATTGTCAATTTCTAGTCCCAAAGAGAACTACGGCGGACGATTGATGCAGGAATTGGGAATTAGTTTGTGGCAGTGGGTTTTTGACGATTCGATCCGTCAAAGCTTTGCTCAAAGCCGAGGCGTTGCCATGGGACAAAATAAACCCTTGCGGCTGCGCTTAGAAATTCGCGATCCCAATTTAATTCCGCTACCGTGGGAAATTATGCAACCAGAGGTTGGCAAACAATCTATTTCCCTAGATCCGCAAATTTTATTCAGTCGTACTACTAATAACGTCGATCCGCTAGCGCCTCAACAGACAGGAGACTCGCTCAATATTTTGTTAGTCCTCGGACAAGAAGAAAGTCAGCCCAATTCTGCGGGTTCCTTGCAACTCAAAACCGAAGTGGAGCAATTAGTACAGGCGATCGAAGAAGGTGCTAAGACGGCAGGAGCGATTCACTCTTCGGCTTTCCGCGTTTCTGTAAGCGTTCGGACGCTCGTACAACCCACGCCAGCGCAATTGATTAACGTGTTAGATACGGGGATGTATAACATAATGTTTTATGCCGGACATGGCATACCCGCTCCCGATGGGGGTTTGTTATTTTTAGGGAAAAACGCCATTATCAACGGAACAGAATTGGCTCAGGTTTTGGTACGAAATCGAATTATTTTAGCCGTTTTTAATGCTTGTTGGGGAGCGCAACCCGATTTGATGGGACAACAGGCGATCGAGCGCAGCAGTTTAGCAGAAGTGTTAATTCATCAAGGCATTCCTGCTGTTTTAGGAATGCGAGACTCTATTGCTGATGGGGAAGCTTTGAGCTTTATTGGAGCCTTTACCAAGGCGCTCGCACAACGAATGCCGATAGATCGAGCCGTTCAAGTTGCCAGACAGCAATTATTAACCCTCTATAAGTTTAATCAGCCTGCTTGGACGCTGCCAATTCTTTATATGCACCCTCAATATGATGGGGAACTCATTCGCGCGGTGGAAGAGGGAATTACTCAGCTTCCAACCATGATACCGAGTGTCGATCGCGAAGATATGCCAGTTGGTTATCTTCGTTCCCTAGAAGATAAGGAGAAAATTTGGCGAATTTATGGCGGCGTGATGCGAGTCGGTCGCCATCCAGAAAATGATTTGGTACTTCAAGAAAGATGGGTGGGTCGCCGACACGCTGAAATTATTTGTCGCGAAACCGCTTCTGTGCCAGAGCGCCAGTATACCTATTTTCTCAAAGATTTTTCTCGTTTCGGTACGCTAGTTTATTGCGATGGCGAATGGCAAAAAATTCATCACCAGGAAGTTCCTTTAGCTTCTGGCGTACAGTTGAAGTTTGGTAGTCCTTACGGTCAAGCTCTCGAATTTGCGATCGAAAAGTCTTGAATAGACTTGTTGCTCTTTAAAATCAACCGCTAAAATCTAGCTTGCCCAAACTTTCGGTAATAGCTAAGCGTTTGACTGACTAATCCCGTCAAAGCTAAACCCGTTGCTAAACTAACGATACTCCACGCGATCGCCAATCCAATTGCTTCGCTAAAAAATAAATGGTTGATGGCACGTCCGATGCCCCCAAATGCCCAACCGAGTGACAATCCAATCGACCAACTGACAACGCTAACGACAATCCAGCGCCAGGACTCAAAAATATAACGTCTCAACACCAACCACTGCCAAATCCCCATCCAAAGCCCCGCCATTGCTCCGTACATTGCCCCATAAAACAAGCGAGTCGCGATTGCGTCAGTTCTGGGTGCATACCAACCAATAGCCCCAAAATCGCTAATTCCCATAATACCAGTCGCGATCGCGCTAACTAGCATCCACAACCATGCTTGGGGAAGCCACGGACTCAATACTAAGGTTTGCATTAAGCCAATTGTCGCCCCTCCCAAGGCAGCTTCAATTACTCCCAGTTCGGTTTTTCGCCAAGTTCGACAAAGAGCAAACTCAGCAAAAATCCCAAGCAAGTAGCAAATATCCATTGCAAACACAACCAGAGAAATTCTGTGTTTAAGGATTTGAAGATTGAAAAAGGGTTGAGAGATCGTTTCATATAGCAATTTTCATACAGATGAGATAAACAATTCAAAGTTCAAAGTTCAAAAATTTAGTAGCTCAATAGTACACATTCTTCCCAATCACCAATCACCAGTCCCCTATTCCCTATTTACTTAATTAACTATACTTGGGTCGCTCGGCTCTTTGGGTAAAAAGGGTTTGAAAGACTTGACGGCGCTGTCGGGGCGAATCGGGAGTTAGATAACCCCAGAGGGTTTCCCAGTAAAAGAAAGATACGCCGCTAAACTTGCGATCGCGAACGATTTTAACTTGTTTTTCAATTTGAGAAATCGCGATCGGACGATTCCACGTTCCCGTCAAAATAGCTATACTCACGGGAATCTTACGACGAGCAAATTCAACGGCGGGTTGCGATAATTCGCTTTGAAATTTGTTGAGATCGTCTCGATAAACCTGTAATACCAATTCATCGATAAGATCTCGTTCTACCCAAGTTTTCCAATCTTGCAAATAGTTTTGGTAAGAAAAGTAATGGGAGTTAGGAGAGAGGGAGATTTTAGCATCCGATTTGACAGTTTTAATTGACCTTGACAACTGTGCCATACAGTCGGTAATTTTAGCCGCCCTCCAGCGCATCCATTCGGGATCGCGAGGATTGCTAGGCGGTTTTTTGCCTTGGTGTTCTTTTTGATAAAGCTTAACGGTATAAGGATCGTAGCCTAGCTCGACGGGTAGTCCAAAATGATCGTCTAACTGAATGCCATCTACCTCATAGTTCATAACCACTTCAATAATTAGATCTTTTAAAAATTTTTGAACGGCTGGATGAAAAGGATTGAGCCAAACTTGTCGAATGGCATTCTGTTGGCGCAATGAATGCAAGCGTTGGGTTGAGGAAATCGATTTTTCTCTTCCGTTTCTTTGAGAAAGTCTTCTTCTGCCTTATTCTCTACTAAAAGCATCTTTCCCTGGCGATCGCGAGTTAACCAGTCAGGATGCTTTCTAGCAATAGTTGAGTTAGCAGGAACGATAAAACCATACTCAAACCAAGGAATAATACTCAATCCATATTTGTGTCCTTCTTTGACAATTTCTGCTAAAACATCCGATCCACCTCGCGTAACCGTTAAAAACGGTTCTTCAGATTTACCCGTCACTCCTTGGGCAACTCGACTGGGATAGTATGTATGTCCGCGATTCCAAACGACGGGATAAACGGTATTAAAGTTAAGTTCTGATAATCTTTGAATCGCCCGATTAACTCCCCAAGGTGCAAACATGACCCCGCTAGAAACATTGGTCAGCCAAACGCCTCTCAACTCAGTTATCGCAGGAGTAGCCGCCGTAGTACGAGAAGCGCCTGGCAAAAGGCTAGGTAAGGAGGAAAAGAAAATTAGATTGATAAAAATGACTAGACAGATAAAATAATTCCACAAAGCGCGAGATGTCTTTTTCATCTAATGTTTAATCTTTACTCCCTTGCCAAAATTCTATTATCACCAACTACATCAGCAAACTAGGGAATTTCTAAGAATTGCTAAGGAGACTTCTAGAGACTGTTTATTTAGATCTCTTACAATCGGCTCAATAATGTAGTGCAATATAATAAACAATAATCTCAAGAGCTTGACTTTTCAGGAACTTCTGATAACTTGAGCTTATCTTAAACTGAATATTAACTATCAGTGTTGTGTGAGTGTGTTTGGAGTAACCTACCGTGCTAAGTTCGGAAACGCTGCGTTCTATTCCAGAAGGTCGTCAAAACAATCGCTTGTCCGAAATTATTCGCCATCGCGCCTGGGTGGAAATCGATCGCGATGCAATAGCATATAATGTAAAAAATATCAAGAATTTCTTGTCGCCGCAGACAGAATTAATGGCAGTTGTAAAAGCCGATGCTTACGGACATGGTGCTATAAGAGTAGCACAAGCAGCCTTGCAAGCAGGAGCGAGTTGGCTGGCGACGGCTACTTTAGGAGAAGGAATCGAACTGCGAGAAGCGGGGATCTCTGCCCCAATTTTACTGTTAGGTGCTATCAATACGCAAGAAGAAGTAGCCGCGATCGCGCACTGGAAACTACAACCAACACTTTGTAATCCCCAACAATCATTAATCTTCTCCGAAACCTTATCCGAACTAGATCGAACCCTTCCGGTTCATCTAAAGCTAGATACGGGGATGTCCCGTTTGGGGATGCACTGGGAGCAAGCATTAGAATTCGTGCAATTAGTCAAGCAGTTGCCTTATTTAAAGATCGCAAGTATCTATTCTCATTTTGCCACCGCTGACGAACCCGATCCCACTACCACAAAGTTACAGCATCAAAGATTTCAAGAAGCGATCGCACAACTGAAATCGCATGGAATCGTACCGCCTCGCCTGCACTTATCTAACTCGGCAGCCACCTTAAGCGATCGCGCTTTACACTACGATTTAGTTAGAGTTGGTTTGGCACTCTACGGACTCTATCCCGCTTTTCATCTAAAATCGACCGTCGATCTCAAACCCGTCTTGCAAGTAAAAGCCAGAATTACACAAGTCAAAACGATTCCCCCAGGTACGGGTGTCAGTTATGGACATCAATATATCAGCGATCGCGAAATTCGTTTAGCAGTAGTAGGAATTGGTTATGCGGATGGCGTTCCTCGCAACCTATCCAATCGCTTGCAAGTATTAATCCGGGGTCAGTTAATCCCACAAATTGGGGCCATTACCATGGATCAGTTGATGTTGGATGTTAGCAGCATTCCTGATATACAAGTGGGGGAGGTTGTAACTTTGATCGGTAGAGATAGCGACAAAGAAATTTCAGCCGATGATTGGGCAAATGAACTAGGTACAATTTCTTGGGAAATTCTTTGCGGTTTTAAGCATAGACTACCACGGGTTAGTGAATAGCGATATCCCAAATCCAATTGCGGAAAATACGGATCGTAAATTTACGTAAGCATTTTTTTCTCAGTGAAATTGCGGATGACGAGTATAAGCATAAACGAAGATACTAAATTTACCATTGCCAGTCATCCAGATTTAAAGTCATGTTGAACAAAAAAATTGTTTTTGAGGGACAAAAAGGACTTTACTCTACTACAGGAATTATCGCGCTACCCGCCAACGAATCGCCAAAAGTCAAAGAAGCAGAGAAAATTCTCCAAAAATTGGGATTTGACTTGCTTGGCGATTTATCTTGCTCTCAATTTGCTGCCGTAGTTATTTATTGCTACGTTAAGCCAGAAGGTAATACTTGGGCTACTATTATGAAAACCGTTACCGAACAAGGCGAATCAAAGTTTGCGGGATATGAGTTCTTTACAGATTTTTCCAGCGGTGCTTCCCTAACTACTACGATAACCAAACTCGCGATCGAGGATTTTAAGGCACAAAAAATCTTTCGTCGTTCTCATCCCGATTTAGGTCCCCTAGAACTTTATAATCGTCACCAAGCATATATTCAAGAACTAGAACAAAAACAAGGGATGGCTAAAACAGTCGATGATACCCTAGAAGCGATCGCAGCATCGATTGACGATTATTTAGTACGTCAAAACTCTAATTCAATACAAACAATTACTTCAACTATTGCTACTTATATCAATGCGATCGGAATTGTTCTAAATAAAGAGATATCGATAGGTTCGGGAAAGAGAGAATGATAAGTTTGGGAAGATGAAGAGACAATGAAAGTCAAAAGTCGGCGCTGCGATGGATGTGCGTCGTCCTCCTCGCTTCGCTCCGTCCAGGCGATCCTGGCGCGGCGGAGTCGGAAGTCGTTAGACGAGCTTGTCCTTTGGACGTAAGTCAGAAGTAAATTTGTTATTGAACGTCTGAACTGCTAATTTTCATAATTCATAACTCATAATTCATAATTCCTCCGCTCGCCATGCAAACAGCAGCAATTTTTTATCAAACAGAGGGTTTCGATACGCGAGGACAGCGATTAATGGGTCGCCAAGCCGCTGGAGAAGGATTTCTCAAAGCGATCGCGCGTTATAGTAGCGCCCCATCTCTCTACTGCTATACCCAACAAAAAGCTGTCTTTGAAGAATTCTGTCAGCGAATTCGCCCCTGGATGAATGGCGATCGCCAAATTAATTGGGTTCCATCGGGCAATTTTTCCGCCCTCCAAGAAGCAGGAACCCTTTATAGACCCGACCCTATGATTCTCGATTTGGCGTGGCAAAGGCGCTATGGCGACCCACGGGCATACAGTCTTTGTGGAATTACCCACACCATCGCTAGCAAAGAGACGATGAAAACCCTCGGTGATTTTCTCATTGCCCCAGTACAACCGTGGGATGCTCTAATTTGTACCTCTAAGACCGTCAAAACATGGTAGAAACCTTGTTGGGAAATTGGGCAGAATATCTAGAACAGCGCCTTGGTTCCCGTCCTAAAACGCAAATTCAGTTGCCCGTCATTCCTTTAGGAGTCGATTGCGAAGGATTTACACCCAATCGAGAAATCGGTACTCAATTGAGGACTGCGCTGGGAATTGCCCCTAACGATATTGTCGTTCTGTTCGTCGGGCGTTTGATTTTCCATGCTAAAGCCCATCCCGTCCCGATGTATTTAGCGATGGAAAAAGCAGCTAAAGCAACTAATGCTAAACTCTATCTCATCCAAGCAGGTTGGTTTGAAGACCAGCAACAAGAATCTAATTTTAAAGAAGCCGCCAATCTCTTTAGTCCAACCGTCAATCATCTATTTGTTGACGGTCGTCGTCCTGAGATTCGACAAGGAATTTGGTCGGCAGCAGATATTTTTATCTCTTTGGCAGATAACATCCAAGAAACTTTCGGATTGACCCCTATCGAAGCCATGGCAGCAGGTTTGCCAGTTATCATCTCCGATTGGAACGGTTACAAAGAAACCGTGCGCCATGAGGTTGACGGCTTTCGCATTCCTACCTTGATGCCGCCTGCGGGTTGTGCATTGGACTTCGCCGCCGAATATAATTACGACAGTCTCAATTACAGTACCTATATCGGTCATGTCAGTTTGATGGCTGCGGTTGATGTAGATGCTTGCGCTCAAGCTTTAATAACTTTAATCGCTCAGCCAGAACTTCGCCAGCGTATGGGCGCTAATGGTCGCCAACGAGCCAGAGAAGTTTATGATTGGCAAGTTGTTATTGAAGCCTATGAAACGCTTTGGAAGGAGTTAAGCGAGCGTCGAGCCAAAGCAAAACCGCTTCCAACTTCAATTGTGAATCCGCTTTGCGACGACCCTTGTCGCGTCTTAAATCATTATCCCACAGACATTTTATCCCCCCAGCAACGTCTGGCATTGGGAAGTATGGCAGATCCCCAAAAACTAGAAATGATTCGGACACAGTGGATGACTAATTTTGGAGCCAACAAGCGATCGCCCTCCACAACTATCGACCAAGTATTAGAAATTATCGCTCAAAAAGAGTCTTTAACGGTTGCTGAAATTATCTCTCGCTTTGCTCAATCGCAACCTGTCGCACAAGTTTACCTTTATCGAACGCTGTCTTATTTGCTAAAATTTGACGTTTTGCGAAGAGTTCGTTAAAAATTTAGGAGTTTAACCAGCAAAAGACTTCAACAACCAGCCAATAATAACTCCCACTCCTCCAAAGCGGACGATTTGCCAAAAAACTTCTCCTGCTATTCCGCTTCGCAATCCTTCCCAAAATAATGCTTTAAGATGGCGATCGCTCAGCAAGGCACTCTCTAAGGTTATTTCCAACTCTTGTAGTTGTTCTTTAATTTGTCCTAATTCTTTGTCTAGTTCGGGGGAGCGATTTCTTAGTGACGCTTGATGGAGTTGTTCTTCGCGTTGCTGTAGTTCTGTTTGATGTTGACTGTCTCTTTGAATTTGTGCGTAGCGCTGTTTGAGAGCCGCTAAAGATTGCTCTACTTCTCTTAAGGCTTGCTCGAATTCATCATCGCCGCCGTTTAGCTGACTGGGGTCTTTTGAAGACATTATTTCAAGATAACTCAATTACACTAGAAATAGAACCTTAAGTTCTCCAATTATCCTTTAATTGTGAAAGTCCTATGTCTCTTTCCACTCAACGCTCGAATACAGAAACGCTTCAGTCTCTTAGCACTTTAGAACTTGCACAAGCGCTAGCAGAACGTCTGGCGATCGCGCCTAATGATTGGCATCGTCTCAAAGCCAACCGTCCCGCACAGGCCGGACAGCAATTATCTGCTGCATTAGTCTTCTTGCTCAAAGAACAGCCTCAAGAAGCACTCGTACACTTAAATCAAGCATCTGGCTGGTTGGATCGCTCGATTTCTGCACCTCCTTGTCCCACTCACGGCAAATAATAACCCTCCTGCACAGATCGCAAAATCTACTTTCAAATATAGGGAAAAGGCTTCGCCAGGGAAATGGAAGAAGGAGAAAACTTTTATCTACTTTTTCCCTAAAGAACCCTCTTTCCCTACTTAGCGCCAGAAGTTTAATTCGCCACTATTAACAGAGAAGGGGTTTCAGCTTGCCTTTCTTAATTGACTTGCAAAGTTTGAGTTCGGTTCCTTCTCTGTTCCATTGAACGAGGTCGAAAATTTGGTGAAGAAGACACAAACCACGACCGTTTTCATCAAAATCTGGAGGTAATAAATGAGATGGATAGCGATCGCAATCACAATCACGATCGCAATTTCCTAGGCCTGACGGCAAGCTGTCGCCAAGGTCAGCGCTACGTCCAGAGGACGGGCTTTGCCAATGCGGGTCGCAATTCGGCGTAAAACCGCAGCCTTCGTCCGAGATTATCCAAGAATATCCTTCTTTATCAACTGAAAATTGTACGACTATTGTTTTGCTAGGATCTAACTTATTTCCATGCTTGGCGGCATTAACGAGGGCTTCTTGCAGTCCGAGTCTGATTTCTGGTTCTAACTGAGAGGGGACTTTGGCAAGCAATAAATCGAGGACTGGACAGAGATAGAGGGTAGAAGTGAAGCTCATCTTACTCCAACTTCCTCTAGTGGCAGGCAGTGAAATAGCAATCACGCTCTTTACCTCTAGTTTTAATAAAATATAGTGAATTGACTTAAAGTTAGCAGCGACATAACTGCAAAATTATTTAGTAGATTTTCAGATTGACTATTTCGATCTATAGATCGATTCTACAAAAACGTAAAAGCTTATACTGTATTCATTTCCTTAAAGTTCATAACCTCTCTTTTTGCTCTCAGAAAAGTTATTATTTGATTCATTGTTTTCAATCCTTTGTCTTTAAAGCTAAATGACTCTAAACCGGGAAATTTGTTTCAAAAATTACTTATTGGTATAGTTTTTCCGATCGCTTTTTTGCAGTTTTTCTATGGTTATTAAACTGCTTAAGTTTTTTAATATATTATCCGAAAAACTTTATAAAGCTGACATTACAGATACCGCCGAGTGATTTGTTAGAGTTATTTTTAGCGAATCTAATTCATATTTCTCCTCATACATAAACTAAAATTGAAGAGATTATTATTTAGCTTTAACTATTTACTATCATATCATATTTGTCGGTTTTTGTCTAAGAAAAGCCGCGCATTCAACGTGAGAGGTTTGGGGAAAGAAGTCTGCGGGTTGGGAAAATATTAATTGATAATTTCCATGCAGGCAGAGCAGTTTGAGATCCCGCGCTAGAGTAGCTGGCTGACAACTGATGTAGACTAGATGGGGCGGTCGAATTTGCGTTAAGGTATCGATAACAGAGCGATCGCAACCTTTGCGGGGAGGATCGACAAGGACGATATCGGGTTTGACTGACAGTTGAGGTAACACGTTTTTTACCTCTCCTGCCAAAAAACTCACATTATCGATTTCGTTTATCTGTGCATTCAGTTGTGCTTGTTCTATAGATGCTTGTTGTACTTCAATTCCTATGACTTGTTTGACTCGTTTGGCCAGTGGTAGCGCAAACGTCCCGATCCCGCAGTAGGCATCAATTAAGATTTCATTGCCTTGCAAGTCGAGTTTTTCAGTTATTGTATTTAGTAAAGCTTCTGCAACCTCTGTATTGACCTGAAAAAAGGTTTCAGGACGTAACCGTAACTGAAGTCCGGCAAAATTTTCTTGTAAATAATCTTTTCCTGCAATCGTTTGCGTTTCGCTGCCAAAGATAACATTCGTAGGTTTGGGATTATGATTGAGAGCAACTCCGACTAACTGGGGGTATCTTTGCAACCAGATTTGTGCTTGTTCTTGAATGCCTTGAAGATGGCGATCGCAACTAATCAACGTCAACAGCATTTCTCCCGTCCGCCGTCCGATGCGCACAGACAGATGGCGAAGTTGTCCTCGATGTTGCTTTTCGTCGTAAATCGTCCATCCCCGTCGTTCGATATCTTGTTTAATTTCTGCAAGTAAAGGATTGAGACGGGGATCTTGAACCGGACATTGATTGAGGTTAATAATTTGATGGCTGTTGCGTCGATAATATCCGGTTTGAACTTTGCCAGTTGCCGAAATGCCTAATGGATAAGTGGCTTTGTTTCGATAGCCGAGAGAAGAGGTATTGGTTAAAATGGGAGCGACATTAGGTTGAGAAAAGCCGCCGATACGTTCTAATGCTCGGACGATGCGATCGCGTTTGATTATACGTTGGTACTCGTCATCAATATGCTGCCACTGACACCCGCCACACTTATCGGCGACGATACAACTAGGACGAATGCGATATGGAGAAGGTTGAATCAGTTGGTGAAGTTTGCCCAGAATATATTGACGTTTAATATAAGTTAATCGGACTAAAACGCGATCGCCCGTTACTGTATCTGGAACGAAAACCACCCGATCTTCAACTCGTCCCACCCCATCGCCATCGCTATTGAGGTCAGTAATTTCAATTTCAATTAGATCGCCTTGGTTGGTCATTGAGGATTGGTGATAGGTGATTGGGGAAGAGGGGACTGGAGAGATTTTATCTGTTACCAGTGACCAGTGTTCTTAGTAACTGATAATTGTAAAAAGGGGGATAAGGCAGAAGATTGACTACTGAACTTTTGAACTTTGTAAAGACGAGGCGATCTTGCCGGAGTAGTCGGGCACATTGAAGAGGCAAGGGGGCGGACTCGCACGGACGTAGCACTAGCTTATGAGTACGACTATTTCCGCCCATTGAGTTCCGTCCCGTCCGCCGTCGCGATATATCGCGTCTCTATCTTTGAACTTTTAATAAATTTTCTGCGTCTTCTTTCTTCAAAGGTTTAGAAAAATAATAGCCTTGTCCTTTTTCGCAATTGAGTTTTTTGAGTTGTTCGAGTTGTGCTTCAGTTTCTATGCCTTCGGCTATGACATTCATTCCCAAGATATGGGCAAGGACAACAATCGCTCGAACAATTTCGTTGGTCTCATCCTGAGAGTTCATTTGCATGATAAAAGAGCGATCTATTTTTATAGCACTGATTGGGAAGCGGTGTAAATAACTTAAAGAAGAATAGCCAGTTCCAAAATCATCCAAACATAACTCGATATTGCGCTCTCTTAATTCTAGAAATAAATTGGTCGCTACTTCCACATTTTCGATGAGCAAGCTTTCAGTAATTTCTAGTTTGAGACTACTAGCATCCAAATCCGTTTCAGCTAAAGTTTTGTCAATCTGTTCGACGAGATTAATTCCTTTGAGTTGTTTTCCTGAAAGGTTAATATGAATTTTCCAAGGAATTTTAGGTGAAAATTGCTCGTGCCAAGCTTTCATTTGCCTACAACCTTCTTTAAGTATCCATTGTCCGATAGGAACAATTAAGCCTGTTTCTTCAGCAATTGGAATAAATTCCGCAGGAGAAATTAATCCTTTTTCGGGATGCTGCCAGCGTATTAACGCCTCAAATTCAGTAATTTTGCCAGTTTCTAAGGACGCGATCGGTTGATAAAAAACTTTTAACTCTTGCCTGGCGATCGCTTGACGCAAATCGTTTTCTAACTGCAAGCGAGATAAAGCAAGATAGTACATTTTAGGGTCAAATAGGACATAACAACCTTTTCCTTGTGCTTTTGCTCGATACATAGCTGTATCGGCATCTCGCAAAATTTCTTCGGATCGCTGATAATTATCTGCACTCAAAGCAATGCCAATGCTGGTGTTGGTGAAAACTTGCTGACCATTGAGATTGAAAGGCAGCGTTAGAGTTTGAAGAATTCTTTGAGCGACTAGAATAGCATCTTTAAGATCTTTGATATCTTCGAGCAAGATAGTAAACTCGTCACCGCCCAATCTTGCTAATGTATCGCTAGGACGCAAACATTCGCTCAAACGATTGGCAAACGATTGTAAAAGGCGATCGCCCGTCAAATGTCCTAAACTATCGTTAATTAGCTTAAAACCATCGAGATCGAGAAAAAGAACAGCAAAAACACTTTCTGGGTGACGCTTATTTCGCTTCAAGGCGTGTTCCAAGCGATCTGTAAATAAAGCTCGATTGGGTAAATCGGTAAGAGAATCATAAAAGGCATTGCGTTCGAGTTTCTCTTCAGCTTGTTTGCGTTCGGTAATATCAGTATCGATGCCATCAACTCGTACTGCACTCCCCAAATCATCGCAAACTAAACGACTGCGATGGTATAGCCAGCGAACCTCCCCATCAGGTCGCACGATTCGATATTCCATTTCCATGCTGCCAGTTTCTAGCAACAATTTGTGTTGTTCCCTAACCATCTTTTTATCTTCAGGGTGGACGGTTTTAAACCAAAGGAAGCGATCGCGATAAAACTCAGATGCAGGACGACCGTATACTTTTTGGGCGGATAAATTCATATAAAGTGTTTGTACCGTCTTGGCTGAAGCCGACCAGACTACATCTTGAATAGAACTGAGAATCCCTTCCAGTCGTTTTTCACTTTCTAAAAGTGCTTGTTTTACTCGATAGCGTTCTGTAATATCTCTAAGAGAAATCAGATAAGCATTTTCTTTTTCCCAGATAATTTCTTCAACTCGCATCTCCGCAGTAATTAAATTTCCAGTCGGTTGTAGGATACAGAGTTCAGTAAATTCTCCTATAACGTGTGGAACTCCCAACAAATAGCCGATTAGTTCCGTCTCAGAAAGCTTAAAAAGAGATTGAGCGGCAGGATTGACAAAAAGTACGCCCCCGTAAGTATCGACAATAACTAGCCCGTCGGCAATAGTGTGAATAATTTGCTGCAAACTCTTTTTGCTCTCTTGTAAAGCTATGATTTCATTGCGGCTTGTCTTGACTAAATTATGAAATTGCTCTTGACTAGCTTGTAATGATGCTTCTACCTGTTGTCGTTCGCCAATTAGATTTTTGAATTGTTTTTTGGCGATCGTATATCCTGTGAAAAAACTAATTAATATTAATAAAAGCGTGGCTATACTCAAATAAACTATCTCGCTTAAAGCAATCTGACTCAGCATATTGGCATGACAAACCTATTAAATTCAATCTAGGCTGTGTTTGGAATGTGAAAAACTAATTTTCTAAACAATCATTTTAGGGTTTCCTGAAATTGTACTCAATTAATCGCGCGTAGATGAAAAATTTAATTGCTTAACTATGCAATCTCAAGAAATTACGATTATTTTAAGTGACTATTTTGGTTCCAACGCCGTTACTATGCCTACTGACGATTCTTGGCAGGTCGATACCGAACAGTTGCGGCTGTTAGCAATTCTCTCAGAGGACAAATCTTGGCTTCGGCTATTACTGCCGATTGCCCCCGCTAGCGAGGCACAATCTTTTTTAGAGGAAATCCTCGAAGCAAATTTCGATCGCACTCTAGCGGTACGCTACGCGCTTTATGAGAATGTTTTGTGGGGGGTTTTTCATCATAACTTGGAAACTTTGAGGGCTGAGGATTTACAAGGCGCGATCGCACATTTAATTTTTCTCAAAGAGAGAGGATTAACTGAGTGCTTTACACTACTTACCGAAAAACGCCTTCACCAAATTATTAAAGCGGCAAAGCAGCAAGGACAAAGCCTTGAGGCTACTTTACAAAACCTCAAACGAATGTATGAAGAAGGAATGCTTGGCGGTCTTGGACAAGATGCACGAGAGAGGCAACAATTTTTAGAGGCTTGGCAATATCAGTTAGAACGTCTCTGGTCGGAAGTCGATTAAATTAGTAATATTATCTGAAGTGAGCCAGAAGACCCGCGATTTATCGCGTGGATGAATGGCGGGCTTAGTTCGTAGGTCTATCCTGGTTTTCAACGTATCGCCGCAACTGCTCAATTGTAACCCCGCCGCAGCTTGCA
>JAAUUT010000108.1 GCA_012031035.1 Candidatus Altimarinota bacterium
ATTGCCAAGGTTTTATTATCGCCTGAAAGTCCCTCAAATAGAGACATAAAACCTTGTAAAATGGGGGGGATTTTATCAGATTCAATAAATTTATTGGATAAAATACCTAGTAATAAAGGTACGAGTAAAGTCGTACCAATGCCATTAAAAACAGCAGAAGAAAAACCCAGACTCAAGGTAAGTAATATTTGCCAAGGAAATTTTGCAGCATATTTAAGCAGCAAGCGATTAGGCGACATAAAGGAGAAGAATTGGGAAGATAGGATTTATCTCAATTATGGGTTAAATTTTTGGCAGTGCAAATAGAAAACCTTTTTTTGTTTGAGTCTTCATCAAAAATTTAAAATCGGAGCATTGCTATTTATTGGTTTTTATTCGAGAGGATTTTGAGCGAGATAAACTCTGATGCGATATGCCAGATAAACTTTGCCATCTTCGTTGCCATAGCGATCGCGCAACTGGCTAAAAGCAGAGAAAAGTTGATTTTGGACTGATTCGGTAAGAGGAACAAATGATTGACTCCTAGCTAAACCTACCAGTTTTGACAAATCTAATGCTTGTCGATCGCCAAAATTCTCGCGACCAATATTAGTAAAATTAATAGACTAATCTGATATTAGCTCGTCTGCACCTAGCAACTTTTGCCACATCGCTTGCCAAAAAGATTGCTTTTGAGAAACTGTAACCGTAGCAGTTACAGACATTCCCGATCGCAAAGGAACTTCTTTATCGTCAATAACTAAAGATTGCTTGTCTAGACTAATTTTGGCGGGAATTCCATAATAATGATGAATTGCATCGGGAGGCAGTGCGTCCGAACCCACTGAAATTATAGTTCCATGAAGATTTCCCAAGCGAGCCAAAGACAACGCATCAATCTTGAGATCGGCTTTCATTCCTTCTTGAATCGAGCCGAGATCTTCTTGAGGGATTAGGACATCTACAATTAAATGTCGGTCGTCGGAATTTAATTTTAATAAAGTTTTGGTGCGATCGCTTCCTAGACCGAAACCAGGAGAAGCCATCACTTGCGAAACCGTTCCCGCTACGGGTGCTTTGAGAATAAATGAGTTTGAATTTCCTTGGAGGCGAGCAATTTGACGATCGAGTTCGGCAATTTGTCTGTCGTTCTCAACAATAATTTTGGTTAACTGAGTGTCTATTTCAGTAATTTGTTTTTGTTATCTGCAATCTGTTTTTGGAAGTCAACCGTTGGTTTTGGAGATTCGTTGCGGACGACGACGGGTGTTTCGACGATTTGCTCGGTCGCGCGATCGAGCGTTAATTGCAAGCGTTCTCGTTCGGCGCGCAATCGCTTGAGTTCGACTTTTTGAGAACGAACAATTTGTTGTTGCTCGCTATATTGAGATCGCGCGACCGCCCCAACTTTGACTAAGGGTTCTATTTTGTTGAGCTTCTTTTGTGCAACCGTCAAACGGTCTTCAGATTCTTCTAATTGTGTTTGATATTGCGCAAGTTTTTCTTGTAGTTGTGCGATCGCGATGCTGGCTAGCGCTTCTTGAGAATTGTCTTGAGAGTTTGTTTTGCCAAGCGTTGCCGTTTTGCCATCTTCGCCAGAACCTGCTGTAGAATTTTCAAGCAATCGCGCTTGTAACTGTTGGTTAGCTGCTAGTAATGCCGCACGATTTCTCACCAAAAATGCAGCTTCTCTTGATAGCTTTAGTTGTAAGATCGCTTCTTCTACCCGCGTCATGCTAACGATTTTTTCAAGCGAGAAACGGTAAAATTGGTTCTGAGTAACGAGTGACTGGCGTTGATTTTCTAAGAATTG
Organism: Candidatus Altimarinota bacterium; assembly: GCA_012031035.1. GTDB lineage: Bacteria > Cyanobacteriota > Cyanobacteriia > Cyanobacteriales > Microcystaceae > Hydrococcus. The sequence goes on from JAAUUT010000108.1 coordinate 1,793, forward strand.
AAGTTTTTCGTAGGAAACAACCGCATCAAACTCTACTAATGACTGTCCTTTGTTAACGCTTTCTCCCTCTTTTACAAAAACTGCCTTAACGACTTTATTCTCTGGAATCTGCATTTCCTTGACGTTGCTGCGAGTCATCAACTGTCCCGTCATCGCGATCGTTCGCTCGGATTGTATCTCTATTTGCGTAGAAAGCGCCCACACTACGCTTAAGGTTGTTACTCCCACAAGCATCCAGAGAACTGTTCGCAACTCCCTTGCGTGCCGAGCAGAATTGTGTTTTTTTCTGTAACAGAGCGTTTATTCTCATCAACCGTTTCAACGGCTTTCTCAATTTTTGACCAGGGTTGGTTTTTTTGAGCTTGAGATCCCTTTGTTTGTTCGTCTACTACTAGTAGACGCTTTTTTTGCCTGTTATTGGCGTTGGGAGGTTGGTCATTTGAGAAGTTCATGATCGCTCATTATTTAAGAGAGTCAGCAAAGTTGCAGTAGCGTCTGACAATTATGATAACTTGCAGAGTTCTCAGGTACTGTTAACCATCTTAAGGGATAATGTCTGATGCAACATAAAGCCGTTCGTTGTTGAGCAGTCGTTGTTTTTGCTCTACCAGGCTTTGATTTACCATCTTTGTCTAACTTCTCATATAAGAAGCTGATTGAAGATCGTTAAAAAAATATAAAAAACTAATATTGATTGGTGAGTAGTAACTGTTAACTTAATCTCCGCTTTAAAAAGACAGGGATTTCGTGAATGGTAATTGGCGAATCGACAAGATCTCTACCTTGTCTACCTTGTTTTTTCACCTCCCCGTGTCCCGATCGCCGAGATCCCAGTCACCTATTTCTTTGTAGTGACGTTATATCTTAAGAAGTTAGTCGATTATTTTTGATCCATCTCTATCTTCAATATAAGTTAATATAATTTCCAGCTATATCGCTGAATACACAAGAATGTTCGCGATCTCGTCCACTTATTGTGTGCTTTATGTATATTTTGCTATTTTTCGATTGATTTATGCCAGCTTTTCATTGAGCGAGCCTAGGGATTATAAGCTATAATTCTCTCCGGTCGGTCGTTTGCCCAAAAACAACAAAATGACCTTAATAAGTAATAGAATGCGATCGCTATCTAGCTAACATCTAATCGAGTTCTTTACTTTTTGCATCTAACTTAAACCTTGAGAAATTTATATTTTTTGAGAAAAGCGAATAGGTCTCGGTTAGCAAATATTAAAGATAAACAGCTAAAGCGAAAAAGCTTATCAAGTGATTTGTTTAAAACCGACTCTATGAAAATTAAGATTGTGTGCTTGCATAATTCTGTAACTTTATCCAATACAAAAAATCGTGGAAATGGCTGTTGTCTAAAGTTTTAACGAACATAAATATCTTGATTAGTCAAGGATTTCTCGAAAAAAAAATTGCCAAAAATTTTTTATATTTGTCTGTAAAATTACTGAATAATTACAAATCTATGTCATAGTGATAGGGGAAAAACTTTAATATTAGCAAATCTCCAATTGTCAACCGACAAAAAGCTAATTTTTTCGATCCCCAATTGTACTAAGAATTATGGTATTTAGATAAACAAGGAGCGAACTAATGGAATCTTCAGCAGCAAATTTTTTACAACAGGCTTCCCGCCGTCAAAATACCTTAAATCCCCGTATGGAAGTCCACATCGTAGATAAAAATGATATCTTCTACAAAAAGGGAAGAGTGCTAGCTGAAGAAGTTTATCGCAAAGTCTGGAAAACAGAACACTTAATCGATGGCAACGATTATGCGATCGTTATCTCCCAAAATGGTTCGGTAGTCGGAAATATCAATCTTCAACTGAGATCCGAAAAAAGGTTACTCAAAAGCGAGATTTTCTTTGGTCAAGAACACTGGCAAAATTATTTCCCAGGTTCGCCTACGAATGTAGCAGAGCTATCTGGGCTAGCATTGTCTGACGAGCTACAATCGGAAATTAGACGACCGATTATGATGATGCTTATTTTGGGAACGCAGATTTTAAGTCGTGCTTTAGATATTCAGTTCTACGCAACCATTCAGCACGATTTTTTGATGCGGATTTTGACCAAAAGTTTGCAACTACCCTTTTTTCGTAATGACAATTCAAGCTTACCTCAAGGACAAGTTCCTGACGATTTGTATTGGAATCGGCAAGAATCGCCAAAACTATATTATTTAGATACTAAAAATAATGAAGCCATCAGTGCTTGTGCGTCGTTTTTTTCTTATCTTCATATAGCAGGAATCCAAACATCATTTCTTCCCAGAATCAAAACCAATAATATTCCTTTCTCTACATTTAGGAAAAATTGGTATCTGGAAACGATAGCTTGTCATTAGATCGTTAAAGCTACCTCAAATCGCCATAAAATTTTTATCGCTCTTGCTTGTAGCATTTCAAGCAAGTATTCATGTTCGACACCAAAAGAAAGCGGCAAATTCAATTGAACATTGCCAATAGCGTTTTGGTTGAGTTCGATCTACTCAACTCAACGCCGTGCTAATTGTGGCTTTCGTCCTAGCAAACCCGTCATCAATTGAAGGGCAAAAATTTTCAATGGGGGCAGATGTTGCATTATCCACAAACCCAGACGACGCACCGCAACAACAGGTAACCAGTTGTTAGAAAATAGTCGATCTAAAAAGTCTGTAAATCCTAAAATCGATAAATTTTCTTGCTTGCGCCAACGTTCGTAACGTTTTAAGATTTGCAGATCGCCAATATCTTCTGTTCGATCGCGCGCTTCTTTTAAAACTTGTGCTAGCGCCGCTGCATCTCGAATGCCTAAATTTAAACCTTGTCCGCCAACGGGATGGCAACAATGGGCGGCATCCCCAATTAAAGCTAGTCTAGGTTTAGTATAGCGATCGCACTGCATGAGTTGCACGGGAAATAAGTAGCGATCGCTTGCCATTTCTAATCGTCCCAGCAATCCCCCCCATATATGCTTCTAGCTTGCTCAAAAATTCTTTCTCGTCTAATGCTTGTAATGCTTTAGCTTGTTCGTGGGGAGCCGTCCAGACTATCTGACAGCGATTTTCGGGTAACGGTAAAACTCCCATCGGGCCTGTGGGCCAAAACCGTTCAAAGGCGATATCATTTTGAGGGGCTTCGTGTTTAATGGTAAAAGCAACGCAGGATTGCCAGTATTTCCAACCTCGCGTCTTAATTTCTGCTAGCGAGCGAATTCGCGATCGCGCTCCATCCGCTCCTATGACTAATTTTGTGCGAATTTGACGCGATTTGCCTTCTACAGTTACTGATAGGGTGGCAACCGATTTTTGATATTCAACGCTTTCTACTTGTGCCGGACACAACCAGCTAATATTAGAGCAGTCTGCAATAAAATTTTGTAGCGCTTTCAATACGACATGATGTTCTGCAACATAACCCAGAAAGTCCGTTCCTAAATCTGCGGTTTGAAATTTGACGATACTAGGAAAGCTAGCATCGGACAGGCGAACGTGACTGTATTTACCGATGTGAGGAAATATATCTTTCCATACGCCGATGCCTTCAAAAATATGTCCAGAAAGCACCGAAAGAGCGTAAGCTTGTCTTTTTGCTGCTGCTTTTTCAAGGGGTTGTGCTTCGATTAACAAGATTTTGAATCCAGAATCTTTGAGAGCGCAAGCTAGGGTTGCTCCCACAATTCCACCACCGACAATCGCTAAATCGCAGTCGAAATTTTTCTCATTTTTATTATCACAACTAAGCTGTTCTAGCGTCATTTTTTAAAAATATTTAATAAAACGATAAAAAAGTTGATTTTCTTTTATTGTGACGCGATCGCGAGTTGCTGGCAAGTAACGTCCTACGTTCGACAAGGGGGACTTTTTCAGTGACCAGTTACCAGTTACCAAAGACAAGGGGACAAGGGAGAATATTTACTTTGAACTTTGAACTCAGATCGCGGATAACTGATTACTGATAACTGTTAAGATTGCACCCAAGCGCGAAATGCTTTCATCGTTTTATTTCGTCCCTCAGTTTGACACTGGTTAAGATATTGAGGAATCATTTCTCTCAAAGGTAAATTAGGGAAATTCGGACTGAATTCAGACTCGATATATTTGCCGTTTTGCAGTACGTTAATCTGTAAGTTCCCTTGCTCGAATCGCCACAATTCGGGAACGCCTAATCTTTCATAAATACTAGGATGAGTGCGGGAAGTCACATCAATTTCTAGTGCTAAATCTGGAGGCGGATCTATTGTCAAGTCCAAACGCTTTTTTCCTCTAACGACTGCTTCATTTTGAATATAAAAACAGTTATCTGGTTCTATTCCTTGATTCATTAGCTGATTTTTAAAAGTGGTAGAACCTAAAGGACAAACTTCAATATCGAGTTCTTCTAAAAGTGCTTTAATTAAATCTCCAATTAATTCTTTATTAATTTCATGTTCTGGCAGTGGGTTCATAATCTCTAACATTCCATTGTCATAAGCAACTCTAGCAGAACGATGTTCTCCTAATTCTTCTAAAATTGCTTCAAACTCTTGCCAGCTTATATCATTTAGTAATACTCGCTGTCCTGGGGGTACAATCAATCGCTTCAATTCTAACAACATTTTTTTCTCTCAATTGTTATTGTGTCAATTAAATTTTATGTTAGTTATTTTATTATCGTGTTTTTATAGTTTAGTTTCATTATCTTATTATGTATAAAGGCGCGATCGCACAGATAGAGATCCTCCTAGACGATCGCCCCTATCTTTTTAAACTTCTACTTCATCGGCATAACTTTGTTTGCGAGTAAATTCAAAAGCTCCCGCCAGAGAACCCCAAACTATTTCATCGGTTTCGGGATCTAAACCGCGATCGATACTAAATAATTTGTGTTCGTCAACCTCGAAACTATTATCGAGATAAGTTGTCTTATCATTGCGGACTACAATACAATTTTTTCCAGGTTTAATATAACCTTTAAAACTGCTTCCAGTCCAATCGACAAACATATCGCAACCTTCCATTTTTTCGATGCGATCGCGAGTTAATTTTTGCAAGCGAACTAAATCGCGAGAAGCACCAAAAAACTCTTCTTCGTCTTTAACTTTGTAGTTTTCTAATTCAATGCGTTCGCCAACTATAGATAATTTTAATACCCTTAACCGATAAGGCGTATTGAGCGTAAAATCGTATGCTTGTTCGAGAAATAAACTCGTTCCTTCCAATAATGATAAAGGTAACGGGCGCATACAAACGCGAATATGAGCGAATAAAGGCGGATTTGCCCAAGCTTGTTCTTGATTAGTAAAATCTGCTGCCATCCAGCTAGCTAATGTTTTGATATCGGTTTCGTGTGACATAGAGATTTGGGATTTATTTTTCAATTAAGCGGAAGACAAGCACTTGATTGACTTGTTCGTTTTTAAAATTATCGTCGCTAACTAGCACTAATAACTGACTGCCATCAGGTAATTTTTGTCCCAGGGTCATTCCTTCTAAATTATCTAATTCGATACCCAACTCGCTTAAATCTAACAACAATTTTTTCTGCAACGGGACAACTTTGCTTAAAGGACCTTGGAAGGCGAGAATGCGCGAGGTATCAGTAGAATTACTATTAACAACTTGATAAATTTTTGCCCCAAAGCCAGATAAACCAAAGGTTCGCTCTAAACTGAGAAGATAACCTTCTTTTTCTAGCGCTGTCAATTCGCACAATCCGCTAGCAAGTACGTCATTTGCTGCTAGGTCTAACGGATAAAGATGTTCTGCCACTAAAAGAGGTTCGTCAAAAGGATTGACGACATAGTGCATCAGACGAATTCTTGTATTTTCTTGAGGGGTTTTTGGCGGACTGTCTTGCCATAGTGCTGATTCGGTAGCGGTAAATAAACGAAAAGGGTCGTCTCTCAAGACGCTGCTTAATCCTAGCGTCAATGCTTCAAACCCCAAGTTATCCCGAATGCCGCGAGGTTGTGCGTCAGCAGCTTTTGAATCATCAAAAAAATAACGCTGAGGAATTTTGAGGCTTTTTAAAGATTTTCCCGTTTTTAAATCAAATTCTCCGATAAAAGGGCGTATTTGTTTGGAAATAGCGCCTTCGCTAGAAATATATAATGTATCTCTTGGAGACAGTCCAATTCCTTCTAAATCGATCTCTCCTGCGGGGTAAGTTTCTCCTTTTTCATTTTTAAGCAAAGTGACCCCTTCTATGTCGATTTTGTTAATCTCTAATTGACCTGTTTCTGAGGATGTAAGCTTGAGATCGAGCGTATAAAATCGCGCGGGAGAAAAATTAGAGCGATCGTCAGAAACAGCATAGAAACGATTTTTCGTGCGATCGTAAGTAATCCCAGATAATCCTCCTACAACTGTATCTTGAAATGTTTGTTTTGGTAGTTGATACTCTCCTACAAATTCTAAGGAAAGATCGAGGAACATTCGTTCTTCAGCACTGACTCGTCTTATCGATCCACAAGCCGTTAAGCTTAAGATTAATAGAATTCCAAGGATCGCTCTAAATATTAATTTCATCATATATTGTTGAAAACTTGGGAATGTAAGGAGACGGAGAGACAAGGAAAAAGATTGACTATTGAAAATACTCAATCTTTTTCTCGACAAACACATCTATAAAATCTTGCAGTGGCGTAAGCTTGACAAAGTTCTTCAAATTTAGACATTGTAAACCTTTCTAAGCTATGGTTAGGAACGTATAGAATTCATTGATAACAGATGGGCGATCGCATCTATTTTTCCAGGATACTAAACTCGGTCATTGCTTTTGCTATCATTTTTTGGCAGGAACGACGATTCCTATCTCGCCAACCATTGCTCAAAATGAAGATGAATTCCTCGACCCGCTAGAGCAACCCATACAAGATCCTTTGCTTCCTACAGCTAAGCGTTCTCTATCTCCTCGCGAACGCCTTCAACTAATCGAAGCGCTAGATAATCTTAACGCAGAGGCGCAAGCGCAACTACAAGCAGGAAATGTAGATGCAGCTTTTCCCATTTGGTATCGCGAACTGAGGTTAAGAAGAAGTCTCGGACGTTTAGAAGAGATAAATGCGTTAGGGAGAGTCGGACAGTTTGCTTGGGAAAGAACCCGTAGAGAAGACGTACAAATTATTCTCAAACGATTAAATGTCGTTCAACAAGAAGCAGAATTAGAAGCACCCCTTACCCCAGAATTATTACAAGCGTTTGCTACAGCTTACGAACAAATTCATAGTATTAATGATTCTATTAATATTCAGCAAAAAATCCTTACCAATGCGCGTAAAACCGGAAATCTTAGTCAAGAAGATGAGAGTTTACAAAAACTCGGACAACTGTATTTAGCGAAGTTTGATTATCCTAATGCAGCTAAAATTTATGAAGAGTTATTGAAGCGATCGCAAACACAACAAAATACTTATAACGAAGGGATTTATTTACAGAAATTAGCCGAAATTTATAGCAATTCATTACAACCCGACAAGGCAGTAAAAATTAAAGAAGAATTAGTTACCCGCTATTTAAGCGAACAAAAGCCTCAAGAAGTTCCAAAATTAAAATTGCAAATTGGAGCCGATTATGAAGCACTAAAAAATCCCGAACAAGCCTCGCAAAATTATCAAGAAGCTTTTTCTTTGGCTTGGTCTCTGCAAGAATTTGGAACCGCAGCAGATGCTTTAATTAAGTTAGGCGATCTCTATCAACAGTATAAGCAAGAGGATTATGCTTTACAAATTTATCAAGAATTAATTAAAGTCAATCAACAATCTTATGATTATTATGGTTTGATGCAAACTTACGATCGCATCGGACAAATTCATTTAAAACAGAATAACTATTCTCAAGCCTTAACTGCTTTTCAGAAAGGGTTAGAAATCGCGCGATCGCTTAACTATCGACAAGATTATTTTCTTTCCCAAATCGAGCAAATTAGTAACCAAAAATAAAAAGCCTCGTCTAATTTAATTGACGAGGTAGAGAGGAGAACTTGTTGACTTTTAGGAGAACCGGAAATTTAGCTTAGCCAGGTAAGTTATTGCTAACAAAAGCATCCATTCTGTAGGCAGGTACGCGATTTGCATAATCAATATCTCGTCCGGTAACGGATTTCGCGATCGTTTCAAATGATTCAGATTTCCAGTTACGATTGTGAATTGGTTTGGTTTGTTCGCCGAGAAAATAAGCTTGAGTTCCGATGACAGCAGCAGCAACCCAACCAACAATTAATAAGCAAATTACGAGAGTCATTGTTTTGTTTCCTGATTTGAGTGTTAATAGTTAAACTTGAAAAAATTAATAAGGTTAGAGATTGAATTGGCTAAAAGTTATTAGGCTAGAAATCCTAATCTTTTACCGTTATCTTTAGCTAAACGAATAAGATTTTGTCTTTCTTTCGAGTCAATGCCAATGCGATTGCAGAAATTGGTAATGGTTTGAGCGTGAAGCGCGATCGCTTTTCCACGAATTTGATTGAATTTGGCTTTTCCCATGCGATCGCGTAACAAAACTACGATAGGTGCAAACATTTTTCAACTCCTCAATTGTTACAATTTTTCGTTTAGCTAACGGCAAAAGAAACGAGTACTAAAGCTACTACAAATAAGCTTGCGATCGCGCCTTGTAGTGCATAGCGGTTTTGTTGTTCGGGGGAAGGGTAAATCGCAGGATACATTTTTGGCTCCACTGCGTAATTGTTAAGAACTCCTCTGTCGTCGGTGGTGTACATCGTTTGTTACCTCGGTGTGTTGTTTGTTTCTTTATGTAAATAAATGTAACAAATATTGTTAAGACTTGTAAAGAGTAATTGACAAAAATTTTTTAACGATCTACATAAGACTTGCTTATATCGGCTAAAAACAGAGTAATTTTTTGTAGGAGAAGGCAGTAGAAACAACCCTTATCAATCGTTACAATTTATAAGAGCAAGTAAGATAGAGTTAAACTGAGTAATCTTTAGCTTTAAAAAGCTTAAAGTCAAATAATTGCTAAAAATTACACTTAATAAAGTTTTATTACAGTTATAGATTTCAACTGACTAATCATTGAAGTTGATGGACGCGATCGCCAATGAGTAACTACAATAACGGATACATCATCAAGCAACTAACCAATAACAGCTTCGACGACGAAAATCCGCAAATCTGGGGAAATAACATTGTTTGGGACGCACCTAACCGAGTTTATTTATCTAAAATGGTAGTCAGCCTATCCTGCTCGATGATGATGTGTTTTTGTCGGCGCTTCCTCAAATTTCAGGCAATAACGTAGCTTGGATGGATACTGATTATGGGCTATTTGGTCTGACTTTTGATATATACTTCTACGACGGAAATACTTCCATCTACGTGCCTTCCAGTGGTGATGTGGGTGTTAATCCTCAAATTTCAGGTAACAATGTAGTTTGGGAAGGTAACGACAGTGGCGACTGGGAGATTTACCTCTACAAGGGCAACACCACCGTTCAATTAACTGATAATGACTTTGACGACGAGAATCCCCAAATCTGGGGAAATAACATTGTTTGGCAAGGCGACGGGGAAATTTATTTCTACAACGGTATCAGGATAACTCAACTTACCAGCAACGCCATTAACGACGAAAATCCTCAAATTTCAGGAAATAAGATAGTTTGGCAAGGCGATGGGGAGATTTATTTCTACAACGGCATTCAAACGATTCGACTCACTAATAACGCCATTAATGACACAAACCCTCAAATCTCAGGAAATAAGATAGCTTGGCAAGGTAACGGGGAAATTTATTATTACAACGGCATCAGGACGATTCGACTCACCAATAATAACTTTGACGACCAATCTCCTCAAATCTGGGGGAATAATGTTGTCTGGCAAGGCAAAAACGGTTCGGATTACGAAATTTATTGTTACAACGGCATCAGGACGATTCAACTTACCAATAATAACTTTAGTGAAATAAACCCTCAAATCTGGGGAAATAATATTACATGGCAAGGCAAAAACGGTTCGGATTTTGAAATTTACTTAGCAACGCCTGAACCTCCAAGCATTTTCATCGGTAACGCAGTAGTAACAGAAGGAACTAATCTTAACACTATCTTTACTGTAACCCTCTCAAGAACAAGCACTATCCCAATTACCCTCAAATATACTACCAGCAATCAAACCGCTCGTGCTGGCCTAGATTATCAAGCGAGAAGCGGGACGATTACTTTCAGACCAGGACAACTGCGCCAGTTCATTGGCATCCTCCTCCTCAACAACAACCTGAACGAAACCCACGAAACCTTTAGAATTACGCTTACCCAAGTCAACCCTAGCGATGCTATCTTCAGAAAAGCTGTAGGCATTGCAACTATTACCGATACCTTACGAAGCGCAATTTCAAGAACTTTACCCGCCAGGGTTGAAAACCTGACTTTGATAGGAACGTTACCGATAAACGGATGGGGCAATGCTGGTAACAATACTATCATAGGCAATCAGACTAACAATCTCCTCAACGGTTTAGCTGCTAACGATACCCTTGCGGGAGCATCTGGTGACGATATTTTAGTAGGAGCATTAGGCAACGACTTATTGTTCGGAGGATTGGGTAACGATTTCTTATCGGGAGGGTTAGGCAGGGATATTTTAACAGGTGGAATAGGACGCGATCGCTTTGTTTTTAGCTCTAGTAATGAGAGAATCGATAGCATCACTGATTTTCTCCCCATTGCCGATACTCTCTTAGTCTCGGCACGAGGATTTGGCAGTGGATTAAAACCTGGCGTATTGCCTGTTGCGCAGTTTAGAACTGGAATAGGTGCGGTGGATGCGAATGACCGTTTTATATATAATCGAGCTACGGGAGTGCTATCGTTTGATGCTGATGGCATTGGAGCAATTGCACGTATCCCGATTGCGGTTCTCGATACTGGTTTAGCAATGACGAATGCCGATATAGTCGTTACTATCTAAGTTTGAACTAACTTACTGACAAAGTTAATTATCTAGAAAAAAATTAACAGCTTTACACTTCTCGTTGAATAATTACCATTTTATTGCCAACAACCGGATTGCGAGCCAACACAGTTCCCTGTGTATTAACGATTTCTAATTTACGAAAATCTAATTGTTGAGAACGTTGCAAGATAGAATTCGCTAATTTATCTTGTCTATTGGGGTTGAGTTTGTACCATTCATCTCCTACAGTAACGATCAAACGACTGCCTAAGAAATTGGCTTGGACAGAAAGCACTAATCCTTCTGGGTATTGACTGGTAAGCGATGCAACTCGATCTTGTATAGAAGCAATCAAGCTTTGTTCTGGGGTTAATTCTGGTTCTGGTGGCGGGATAACTTCTACAGGTTCGGGTCTTCCAGGCGCTTTTAGTTCTGGAGGCGTTTCGATCGCTTCTGGAGTTTCTGATATTGTTGGTGTAGCTTCCGGTGAAGTTTCTGAGGCAGTTTCTGGGGGAAGTTCTCCTATCTCAGTTGATGGCTGTGGGGTTAGTAGCAACACAGAAGTTAATAATACTGCTGCGATCGCTCCTCCTAGAATACCAGCGATCGCGCCATTAGATAATTTATCTTGTAAAGGTGCGGGTAGTACGGCGCGAATCTTATCAAAAATCCTCTCCCACCAGCTTTTTGTCTGTGGTGGCAATTCTTCTGTAATTTCTTTGGCGACGCTAGCTACAGAAGAAACGATTGAGGAAGTGTCTATTTTTGTGGGGATTGTTTCAACCGTTGGGGTAGTAGGAACTTCTTTGGTTACTGGTTTGGGTGGTTGTGGGACTTCAGTTTTGTCTAGTGAGGCCGCTAATGCTTTGGTACTCGCCACCAACGTTTCTACAGTTGCTTTTGGCGGTAAAGTCGCGGTAGATTCTGCATTAAGTTGATTGACAATGCGATCGAGTTGTGAGATTGTCTTTTGCAACAGTTCGACAATTTCGGTCTGAGAATAGCCATTCCCAGAAGTATTTGAAGGGGTCGGGTTAACTGAGGGTGACTGTTGCTGTTCTTCTGACATTGATATAGACCTCCTAGACAGCGCGAACCTACAGCCCAAATAGCTGTCGCCCTAGCACCAATCTATCATTTTCTTTGTCCCTTCAATCGTTTGCTTAGGGATATTAGGAGTTAGCGATCGCCAAATTTCCAACATAATACAGCATGTGCCCTACAGATATAAGTTACCTAAGTCTAATAACAAAAAAAGGGTGAAATTTTATTCACCCTTTCTATTACAAGACCACCTTACAGTCGCTCTACGCTTCATCTAGCGCTGCAATACCAGGTAACACTTTACCTTCTAGCAACTCTAGACTAGCACCTCCACCTGTAGAAATATGACTCATTTTGTTGGCTACGCCGACTTTCTCGACCGCTGCAACCGAGTCACCGCCACCAATAATGGTAGTCGTGCCTTTAGCCGTCAAATCTGCTAAAGTATGGGCGATCGCATCTGTTCCTGCTGCAAATTTATCAAACTCAAACACGCCCATCGGCCCGTTCCAAAGCACTGCTTTACAATCGGATAAAGCATTTTGGAAAAGTTTGACGGATTCGGGGCCAATATCTAATCCCATCCAACCATCGGGAATATTTTCGATACTAACCGTTTGAGAATTCGCATCTGCTGCAAAATTATCAGCAAGAACGACATCAGTGGGTAGCAGAAACTTAACGCCTTTTTCTTTAGCTTTGGCTTCCAGAGATTTGGCTAATTCTAGCTTATCTTCTTCTACAAGCGACTTACCGACATTCAATCCGCGAGCTTTATAGAATGTAAAAATCATCCCACCGCCAACGATCAGCTTATCGCATTTCTCTAGCAGGGTTTCAATTACGCCAATTTTGCTCGATACTTTGGAACCGCCGATAATCGCAGCTAAAGGACGTTGAGGATTTTCAATCGCAGCTTGTAAATAATTGAGTTCTTTCTCAATTAAATACCCAGCCACGCTAGGACTAAGATAATGAGTTACCCCTTCAGTAGAAGCATGGGCGCGGTGTGCCGTGCCAAACGCATCATTAACATATAAATCGGCATTTGCAGCCAATTTTTTCGCAAATTCTGGATCGTTTGCTTCTTCTTCGGCATAAAAACGGACATTTTCCAACATGGCAACTTGTCCGTTTGATAATTGCGCGATCGCACTGGCAACAGAATCTCCGATACAATCGTCACACATAACAACGTCTTTACCCAGCAATTCACCAAGACGTTTAGCGGTTGGGGTTAAGCGCATGCTGTCAACGACTTTGCCTTTGGGACGACCAAAGTGGCTGCTAAGGATAACTTTAGCGCCTTTTTTGGTTAAATCCTCAATGGTTGGCAGTGCCGCCCTAATCCGAGTATCGTCGGTAATATTGCCTGCTTCATCTAACGGGACGTTAAAATCTACTCGTACTAGAACTCTTTTGCCTGCTAAATCGGCTTCTGATAAATTTGCTACACTTTTTTTGGGCACAGCCAGTTCCTCCTCAATTGCTTCTTTTTCTTACAAAAGATTAAATCAGCGTTTTGTTACTTCCGACAATTCCCTAACACCTCGAAAATTGAAATAGGTTCAATCTTTTCATGTGATAGTTCACATGCCAATCTTACCGGAGTGCGCGTACAGGGAACAGAGAAATTATGTTTAACACCGTTTTATTTCCCATCGACCAAAGTCGGGAAACCCGCGAAGCAGCGGATACCGTTGCCAATATCGTCAAGACCTATAACAGCCGCTTAGTCTTGATATCCGTCGTAGAAAATCCTGCATCCGAAGAAATTCCTTCTAAAGAAGATAAAATGAGTTCGGCTGAAGAAGTCGCTAAGTTACTTCAAGGGGCGCAGGCGCTTTTTTCCGAACAAGGAATAGAAACAGAAATTATAGAACGAGAAGGAATGCCTTCTTTTACGATTTGCGATGTTGCTGATGAGATTGGAGCCGATCTTATTATTATGGGATGTCGAGGCTTAGGCTTAACTACAGAAGGAGTCTCAGAAAGCGTTACGCATAGGGTAATTAATTTATCTCCTTGTCCTGTTTTAATTGTTCCTTAGTTTTTGGTGAATGGGGATTGGGGATTGGTGATTAGTGATTGGTGATTGGTGATTGGGTTATTTCCTAGTATCCCAGTATCCCAATCACCGATATCCCAACCTCCGATCGCTTTTTCAAGACGACAAATTGTAATTTTGTCAATAAGTATATAAGCTTAGAAAAATCTGGATTATAAGAGATTATAAAAACTGTATTTTGCAATACTAAATTGCTAACGAGTTTGGTAAATTTTTAATAAGTTATTGCTTTACTTATTTTAAATAGTGGTATTGAGAAGCACTTGTTTTTACTCGACAAATCTACAAACTTATCTATAGATAAGTTTTTACAAATCGCTCGCTCGGTTTGTTGTCAATTTAAACATAGATTAAAGCAAATACTAACTATAGATATTGATTAAAATATACTAAAAAATAAATTTTTATCATCGATATATATCTATATTTTTAAAATAATCTATAGAGCAAAACTACTGTCCAACAAGGCTCTTAACTAAGGCTTATCAATATAATTTAAATTTTTATTTATAAAACTTCTATAAAAATTTAATTATTTTTTAAAAAAGGATGTAAACTTATCTATTAAATCCATTCAGCGACCTAATTAAATAATCTTACAAACCTTGTTTTTACAAGGACTTCATAAAAGAAATCGGTTGAGTATCTTGTCATACTTCTGCCAGTTTGCAGTGCCAAGTTTTTAATAGTTTTCCGTTACCCACTTTATATACTTACCTGTCCTATCGCAAAGGGATCGTCTTCCCGGAGGTTTCATGTCTAATTTCTCATTTTCCCGCCGTAAGTTCCTCTCAACCGCAGTTGCATCGGGTGCGGGAGCAGTAATGCTCAAAGGTTGTGTAGGTAATCCACCCGACCCAAATGCAGGCGCTGGCGGCGGTACGACAACAGCATCGCCAGCACCAGAAGCCACGCCTGTTGCGCTAACCCCAGAAACCACGCCAGAGACGACCAAAATTAAACTAGGATACATTCCTATCGTCGAAGCGGCACCGATGATTATTGCTAAAGAAAAAGGCTTCTTTGCCAAATATGGCATGAGTGAGGTTGAAGTTTCCAAGCAAGCTAACTGGGGTGCTGCTAGAGACAACGTAGAGATTGGTGCAGATGCTGGCGGGATAGATGGAGGGCAATGGCAAATGCCCATGCCTTACAGAATTTCTGAAGGGTTAGACACCAAAAATAACGTCAAAATTCCCATGTATGTCCTGTGTCAGTTAAACACGCACGGTAACGGAATCGCGATCGCCAACAAGCACCTAGGCAAAGGACTGGGACTCGATCTTAAAGGAGCGGGCAAAGAGTACATTCTTGGTTTAAAACAAGCTAATACGCCTTTTAAAGCCGCTTACACCTTTCCGAGAGCCAATCAAGACTTTTGGATTCGCTACTGGCTGTCAGCAGCAGGGATAAACCCCGATAAAGATATCAACTTAATTGCCGTACCAGCCGCACAAACAGTTGCCAACATGAAAACCGGCACGATGGATGCCTTCAGTACGGGCGACCCCTGGCCTGCCCGCATCGTCGCCGACGAGATCGGCTTCATGTCAGCCTTAACGGCAGAAATTTGGCCAGACCACCCAGAAGAATACTTAGCCATTCGGGGAGATTGGGTAGACAAAAATCCCAAAGCAACCAAAGCCATTTTAAAGGGAGTCATGGAAGCACAGCAGTGGTGCGACAAAACAGAAAACAAATCGGAAATGGCAAAAATCCTCTCTGGGGCTGGTTACTTTAACGTGCCAGTTGCCGTTCTCGAAGCGCCTTTAACCGTTGGTTACAAAATGGGCGATAACAAAGCAGATATCAAAGATGTCGCCAAGAAAGGCGTACTCTACTGGAAAGATGCCAGAGGTAGCGTCTCTTATCCCTACAAGAGTCACGATCTTTGGTTCCTGACAGAAAGTGTTCGCTGGGGTTTCATGCCGAAGGAAACGTTAGCGAATGCCAAAGCGCTCATCGATAAAGTCAATCGCGAAGATCTTTGGAAAGAAGCAGCTAAAGAAGCGGGAATTGCCGAAGCCGATATTCCGTCCAGCACCTCCAGAGGAGTTGAAAAGTTTTTTGATGGAAAGGAATTCAACCCAGAAAATCCTCAAGCTTATTTAGATAGTTTGGAAATTAAAGTCTAAAAACTAGGAAAATTTCGTTCCCACAGAACCGTGGGAACGAGAACAAATCGAGAAAGACCAAGAAAGCAAAAATTACTTAGGAGGAAAACTCGCACAATGACCGCAACTTTAAGAAGTCGTAATGGCGCAGCCGGAAATCCAGCCGCCGATCTGTGGAAAAAATATTCTAAAGATATTGTCCCTGCAATTTTAGGAATTGTTGCATTTTTAGCCGTATGGCAATTGTTGACCGCAATTGGATTAATTAAGTTGCCAGGGCCGATAGAGGTAGTAACAAACGAACGCACTCGTACTTATCTCATGTATCCTTTCTTCGATCGCGGCGGTATCGATAAAGGGCTATTTTGGCAGACCTTGGAAAGCTTAAAGAGGGTATTAATCGGCTATTCGCTGGCGGCTGTTGTTGGTATTGGCGTTGGGATTTTGATTGGGGTTAACCCATTCATTAATAAAGCCTTAGATCCGCTCTTCCAATTTTTAAGAACCGTACCGCCTTTAGCTTGGGTTCCGCTCTCTTTGGCTGCCCTACAACAAAACCAACCCGCAGCGCTGTTCGTTATCTTTATCACTGCAGTTTGGCCGATTTTGATTAATACAGCAGTCGGGGTTCAACAAATTCCTCAAGACTATATTAACGTCAAGCAAGTTCTACAGTTGTCCAACCAAAAATTTTTCTTCAAAATTCTCATTCCTTCCGCACTTCCCTACATCTTCACCGGATTGAGGATTGCAATTGGTTTGGCATGGTTGGCAATTATCGCTGCTGAAATCGTTATGTCTGGTATTGTCGGTATCGGCTTTTTTATCTGGGATGCCTATCAAAATAACTACATTCCCGACATTATCTTGGCACTGGTTTACATTGGTGGGGTTGGCTTAATCCTAGACCGCTTCGTTGGTTGGATACAAACTCGGATTGTTCCAGGCGAATAGTTATTAGTCATTTGTCCTTGGTCACTTGTCCTTCGTACCAATGACTAATGACGAATGACTGATGACAAACAACAAATTAGTTTTCGGTTTTGCCAATGGAACTTAGATAAGCATTTAGTCTTGGAGCTAGTTCGTCAATACATAGTTTGAGTCGATCCAATTGCTGTTGAGTCAGTAATGTACGACAATAAGCTCTTCTAAGCCAATGTTGCGTTTCGTATAAAGAACCTCTAGCCATCCCGATAAATCTTTTATTGTCTTGAAAGCTACCCCTTCCCGCTCCTTCAGCAATATTAGCTCCAATACTGTCTGCCGAACGAATAATTTGTTTGCCTATTGTGTCTTGTGGTAGAGGTTTCCATTCTTGAACAATGTTCCAAATTTCTTCCGATAGCTTTTCTGCTAATCGATAAACATCCAAATCTTGAAACCTTTTACTGACCATATTTCACTCAATAACTTCTAAATTAACCATAACCAATGACAAACGACAAATGACAAAGGACAAATAACCAATGGGCGTTTTTGTAGCAGTTGACAACATAGACAAAGTTTTTAACCTAACCGGAGGCGGTCAGTATATCGCCCTCAAAAACATCGACCTACAGATTAAAAAAGGCGAATTCGTCTCCCTCATCGGTCACTCTGGTTGCGGTAAATCGACCCTGCTCAACATGATTGCAGGTCTAGATTTACCCAGCGAAGGAGTTGTTACCCTCGAAGGACAGCAAATCAAAAAACCCGGCCCAGACCGGATGGTCGTCTTCCAAAACTATTCTCTTCTGCCTTGGCTGACAGTCAGACAAAATATTGCCCTAGCAGTCGATGAAGTAATGACTGGTGCGCCTGCTGGAGAACGCAAGCAAATCATCGAAGAGTATATCGATATGGTTGGTTTGCGCCACGCCGTCGATAAGCTGCCCAAACAGCTATCGGGGGGTATGAAACAGAGGGTTGCGATCGCGCGTGCCCTTGCTATTCGTCCCAAACTTCTCTTACTCGACGAACCCTTTGGCGCATTAGACGCGCTCACCAGAGGAAGCTTGCAAGAACAGTTAATGAAACTGTGCGACGAGTATCAGATCACTGCCGTCATGGTTACGCACGACGTAGATGAAGCCGTATTACTGAGCGATCGCATCGTCATGCTAACCAACGGACCTGCCTCTAACATTGGCGGCATCCTAGAAGTCGATATTCCTCGTCCTCGCAAGCGGATGGAAGTCGTTCAACATCCCAGCTACTACAGCTTGCGCAGCGAAATTATTTACTTCCTCAACCAACAGAAACGGGTCAAGAAATTGCGAGCTAGAAAAACCGCAGTGGTTGCCCGTCACGGTCTAGAAAAAGTCAATCTAGAAATTGGTTTCGTTCCCCTTACTGCTTGCGCTCCTCTCGTTGTTGCCAAAGAAAAAGGTTTCTTTGTTAAGCACGGCTTAGATGAAGTTAACTTAGTACGAGAAACCAGTTGGCGGGGCATTGTCGATGGAATCATCAACAATCACTTAGATGGGGCGCAAATGCCTGCTGGAATGCCTACCTGGTTAACCGCAGGGGGACATCAAGAGCAACCGCTTCCGATCGTATCTGCGCTCACGATGACCCGCAACGGCAATGCAATCACGCTAGGGAAAAAGTTTTACGAACAGGGCGTGACCGATGCTAAATCATTCAAGCAGATGCTCTTAGCCTTGGATGGAGAACCCCATACTCTCGGCGTAGTACACCCCTCTTCCATGCACAACCTGCTATTACGCTACTGGTTGGCAGCAGGCGGAATCGACCCCGATCGCGATGTTTCCATCAAAACCATTCCGCCAGCACAGATGGTCGCCGACCTCAAAGCGGGTGCGTCATCGGACACTCTGGATGCGGTAAATCGACACTGTTGAATATGGTTTCTGGTTTTGCTCAACCGTCATCTGGATCGGTACGCCTGAATGGAAAATCGATTACCAAACCAGGCCCGGATCGCATGGTCGTTTTCCAAAACTATGCACTTTTACCTTGGCTAACTGTCTTTGAAAATGTTTATTTAGCGGTCGATTCTGTTTATCCTAAGAAATCAGAACAGGAAAAAAGAGCGATCGTCCGCGACCATTTAGCAATGGTAGGATTGACCGAAGCAACCGACAAAAAACCACCTCAGATTTCAGGCGGGATGAAACAACGGGTATCGATCGCGAGAGCTTTATCGATTCGTCCCGAAGTGTTAGTTTTAGACGAACCTTTTGGCGCATTAGATGCGATTACCAAAGAAGAATTGCAAGAAGAATTGCTCAAAATTTGGAACGACCATCGCTGTACGGTGTTGATGATTACCCATGACATTGACGAGGCTCTATTTTTAGCAGATCGCTTAGTTTTGACATCCTCTCCCGCTAACCCTACGGGTGTAGACGGGAGATTCCTAAGACTCGCGACTTAGGTTTCTGCTTCCTTCCATTACTGGGATTTCGCAACTGCCGTCTAACTCTATGGTTATCAGGTCT